>CAWUTW010000035.1:0-12833 GCA_963925585.1 uncultured Polynucleobacter sp.
TTGATTGGCAAAAGATAAAAGGGCAATGGCAAATCAGTGGAAAGGATGTTGCATTTAGCAACCCCGATGTCAGCGCATCCCTCACTGCCAACTACCTCTTTGGCGACCCAAAGCAAACCGACTCGCTGACCCTGAATATGCAATTTGAGCGCGCCACGCTTGCTGAAGCGCATCGGTATCTTCCAGTCGAAATGGATCGCGATGCGCGCACCTACCTGAGTAAGGCATTTACTGCTGGCGAGATTCAACAAGGCAGCTTATCAATCAAAGGGGATCCAAATCAAATCCCCTATTCTGCAAAATTCCCAGGCGAGTTCACGCTTCATCTGCCAATTAAAAATACGACCTTTAATCCTGTTCCAACGCTTCCCCTCAGTCAAGGTAGTTGGCCAGCATTTACCAATATTAGCGGCGCAGTGATGATGAAAGAGGCGGCCCTGAAAGTACAAGTCGATAAGGCAAACTACCAACATGTTCTGTTGCAATCGATTCAAGCCACAATTAATGATGTAACAGCCAACAACTCAGAGCTAAAAGTAACGGGCTCCGCTAGCGGCGATCTGAAAGAATTACTGGACTACATTAAACCCACCCCCATTCTGCAGAAGCGGCACTCCGTTGCGCAATTACTGAGTGTCGGCGGCCCTGCCGATTTAAGCGTCGATTTAGTAATTCCTCTATCAGGAACAAAAGATCCTGATCTCGATATTCGCTTAACTTTATTGGGCAATCAAATACAGTGGTCCGACTTTCCGCCGCTGCTAAATACCAAAGGTAGCTTGCGTATACAAGATGACTTTCCGATACCAGAAACAATCCGCGCCGAAGTTTTGGGCGGTAACCTACAGGTGACTAGCCAGTCGGCGAAAGGAGCCGAAAAAGTATTGACGATCGCTGGCAGCATTAATACGAATGAACTCAAAAAGCACCTGGCAGATAAAATTGATTCGACCTTTTCTCCTGTCTTAAATGCAATGACGGGTAGGATTAACTATGACGGCCAAGTCCGTTTAGATAAATCCAATATCGACAGCAATGTCCGCTTTAATCTCAATGCATTTGGCTTTAATGCCCCAGAGCCCTTAAAAAAGGAGATCAACACACCACTCGCTGGTCGCTTAAATTTAAAGAGCAATACAGATGCAAAAAGTGGGGGCAACCTGCTGAGTTGGTCCGGCCAAATTGGCGAGCGTATTTTTATGCAAGGCAGCTCTGCTACTGGAGCCCCAGTACGGCAAGCCTACAGTATTGGCCTTCCGGCCACCCTGCCTCAGAATGGCATCGCTTTTGGGATCAATACCAATGAGCTTGATCTCGATGCCTGGTATGCGTTTTTAAAACCAAGCCCCGCAATCGATATGGCAAGGAAAAAAGGGGGCGAGCCCACCCCATCAAAATACGCCGACAGTGATGTACCACTGGAAATCACTGCCCAAGTTAAAAAACTGACATTACTCAATCGCCTTTGGTCTGACCTGCAATTAAGCGCAAACCAAAAAGACGCGCAACTGCAGTTGCAAATCACATCACCACAGGTAGCGGGGCAAATTCAGTGGCAGGCTAAGAAAAAAATGGATATTGCGGGGCAGCTGAGTGGTAAGCTAAGTGCCCTGCGCATTCCAAAAAAAATAGAGGCTGCTGCTACCATAAATCCAGCGGCCAAAGGACAAGAGCCGCTCCAGGTATCGGTAAGCGAACTACCAAATATCAATATGACTATCGATGACTTTCAATACGGCGACAAGTCCCTTGGTAAGGTAAGCCTTAAAGCAAGTCGGTCGCCCACCGCCTTGATTATTAATAATCTACAAGTTACCAATCTGCAAGACGCTGCTACCATTAGTGGGGTATGGCGCGGTAGCGATGGCGCGCAAAAAGAGCGGACTGAGATTGATATCACGATGGCGATTGCAGATCTTGGCCCGATTGTAGCCCGCTGGGGTAACCCCAAGTCCATTGAGGGCGGTGATGGCAATATTAGCGGAAAATTGGCATGGGATGGCTCGGTATTTGAACCCCAACTTGCCACGCTCAGCGGCAAGGTCAATGTTGCGCTTGAAAAAGGTCGCCTCTTAAAGGTCGATAGTACTGCCGCTAAGTTGTTTAGCGTGCTCAGTCTACAAAGTCTCTTGCGCTTTGCCACCCTAGACTTACAAGGCAGTCTTGGAACGGTCGTTTCGCAAGGGACTGCTTTTAAAACCATTACGGGTGATTTTGAAGTTAGCAATGGAATTGCCAAAACAGATAATTTTTTAATGCAACTCGATCAGGCCCGCGTTGCCATGACTGGCCTAATTGATACGCCAAAAGAAAATCAGGATTTACGCATTACGATTTTCCCAAGCATTGACGCAACCTCAGGTGCTTTGGCCGTATTTGCGATTAATCCGATTGCTGGACTAGGCGCTTTAATTGGTCAATATCTGGTCACCAATCGAATCAACAAGGCGATGCAATCCGATTACCTAGTTCAAGGTTCCTGGACAGATCCAGAAATTATTCCCCTCAACCAGCAGGGCCAGCCCTTGGATCCCAAGGTACTCGATGGTATTAGGACAAAGGGCTTACTCAAAGAACAGACTAAGCCAAGTGCGCCCATTCCAGTTGCCCCTGCGCCCTCCAGCAAACAAAGTGTAATTGAGTCCTTCACTGGCTCTGGCGTAATCGCTATCCCCAATTAAGGTAAAGCAGTACGATTGAAGCATTCCTACTTTTAACTGCTTCCGCTTATGTCAGAACTGCGTGTTTGCTCGATTCAGATGGTGTCTACACCCCTGCTTAAAGAAAATCTCGATCGAGCAGCCCATTGGGTTACACAGGCTGCTACCACAGGCGCTAAGCTTGTTCTGCTACCGGAATACTTTTGCCTGATGGGTTTGGCCGATACCGATAAGGTAAAGGCTAGGGAAAAACTAGGCCATGGCCCGATTCAAGAGCGCTTATCAGCGATTGCAAAACAGCATGCTATTTTTTTAGTTGCTGGCACCATTCCACTAGAATGCAGTGATCCAAATAAGGTGCTCAATACAACACTGGTCTTTGATCCAGGTGGCGTGCAAATCGCGCGCTACGACAAAATTCATTTGTTCGGATTTCAGACAAACGAAGAGCGCTATCAAGAATCGGAAACAATTGCACCTGGCGATCGGCCTGGGAGTGTGTCAGTTTCAGTTGCGGGGGCAGAGTGGCGCTTTGGTTTGAGCATCTGTTATGACTTGCGCTTTCCCGAACTCTATCGCGCGATTGGATTAGTGGATTGCCACCTTATTCCGGCCGCCTTTACCTACACCACCGGTAAAGACCATTGGGATATCTTATTGCGCGCCAGGGCCATTGAAAACCAATGCTATCTCTTGGCATCCGCCCAAGGAGGCCTTCATCAGAATCAGCGCCACACCTGGGGTAATACGATGCTGATTGACCCATGGGGCCAGGTTATTGCTACCCTAGATCAAGGCGAGGGATTGGTACACGGCATCCTCAGCAAAGAACAGTTAAACGCGGTACGCTCTAAATTACCCGCATTACACCACCGCACCATGTGATTTTTTGAAAGATACTGCATTTATGAATGATGTTCACCTGCCGACCGATTGGACTAAACCCAAACAACAGGAAGACTTGCTACAAATCGCAAAGTCAATACTGCTTGAGCCCAGCGGCCTCACGGAATCCGATTTGCATGATACGTTTGGGGTGATGTACGCCCATCGCTTGGATGATGCCGATCTGTATTTTCAGCACACACGCAATGAAAGCTGGAGCCTAGAAGAAGGTATCGTCAAATCTGGTAGCTTCAGTATTGACCAGGGTGTTGGTGTCCGCGCAATTTACGGCGACAAAACCGCATTCGCCTATTCGGATGAAATCAATCTACCTGCTCTACTTAAATCGGCTAAAGCGACCCGAGTAATTGGTCCATCGGGTGGCAAGCAGGCCCTTGCCAGAACCGTATCGACTCCGGTCGCCAACACCTTATACTCCGGCTTAAATCCACTCGACTCCTTAAGCCCAACGGACAAGATCGCCTTACTTGAAGCAATTGAGCGGCGCGCCAAAGCACGCGATCCCCGAATCATTCAGGTGATGGCGAGCCTAGCTGGGGAATTTGATGTGGTGCTGGTGATGCGTGCCAATGGCTTACTTGCGGCCGACATACGACCACTTGTCCGCGTGTCCGTTCATGTGATTGCGGAACAAAATGGGCGGCGCGAATCAGGCTCTGCAGGTGGCGGTGCGCGCCATGATTACGGGTATTTCACATCCGACCTAGTGAATCATTGGGTAGATGAAGCAGTGGATAGCGCACTACTCAATCTAGAGTCACGCCCCGCCCCTGCCGGTCCGATGACGGTCGTGATGGGCCCAGGATGGCCCGGTGTATTGCTCCACGAAGCCATTGGTCATGGTCTGGAGGGTGACTTTAATCGCAAAGGATCGTCTGCTTTTGCAGGCCGCATCGGCCAACGGGTTGCTGCCAAGGGCGTGACGGTTGTCGACGATGGCACCCTCAGTGGGCGACGCGGCTCCCTGAATATCGATGACGAAGGCACACCAACCCAATGCACCACCTTGATTGAGGATGGCATTCTGAAGGGCTACATTCAAGACACCTTGAATGCCCGGCTCATGAAAATGCCGCAGACCGGCAATGGTCGGCGCGAGAGTTTTGCCTCTTTGCCTATGCCACGCATGACTAATACCTACATGCTGGCCGGCAAAGAAGATCCCCAAGAAATCGTGGCCAGCATCAAACGCGGCCTGTATGCAGTCAACTTTGGTGGCGGGCAAGTGGACATTACCAGCGGAAAATTTGTCTTTTCTGCATCCGAGGCCTACTGGGTGGAAAACGGCAAAATTCAATATCCTGTTAAGGGCGCCACCATTATTGGCAATGGCCCAGAGTCCTTAAAACAGGTCTCGATGATTGGCAATGACCTCAAACTGGATAGCGGGGTGGGCGTTTGTGGCAAGGAGGGCCAAAGCGTGCCGGTAGGCGTAGGTCAGCCAACCCTAAGGATTGATGGCATGACTGTAGGGGGCACGGCCTAATCAGCTTAAAATATGCTCATGAGCAATCGAACCAATATCACCCCCGAAAACTGGTATGCCAGCGTGGATAAAACCTCGGATACCGACGACCAACGTATTCACAACATTACGGTATTGCCGCCGCCAGAGCACCTGATTCGTTTTTTCCCAATTGCAGGAACAGCAATTGAAAAATTAATCAGCCAAACGCGTAGCAAAATTCGTAATTTGATTCATGGTAAAGATGATCGCCTCTTGGTCATCATTGGCCCATGCTCTATTCATGATCCTAGAGCAGCGCTCGAGTATTGCCAGCGCCTCTTAGCCGAACGCAAACGCTTTTCGGGTGAACTGGAAATCGTCATGCGGGTCTATTTTGAAAAACCCCGCACTACCGTCGGCTGGAAGGGTTTAATTAACGACCCGTATCTCGATGAAAGTTTCCGCATCGAAGAAGGTCTGCGCATTGCGCGTCAGGTGCTAATGGAAATCAACCGCATGGGCATGCCTGCGGGTAGCGAATTTTTAGATGTCATCTCGCCGCAATACATCGCTGATTTAATTTCCTGGGGAGCCATTGGTGCTCGCACCACCGAGAGCCAAGTGCACCGCGAACTCGCCTCTGGTTTATCCGCTCCTATTGGATTTAAAAATGGCACGGACGGCAATATCCGCATTGCCACCGATGCAATTCAGGCAGCACGCAGGGCGCATCACTTTTTATCGGTACACAAAAATGGTCAAGTCGCCATTGTTGAAACCAACGGCAACAAAGACTGCCACGTCATTCTACGCGGCGGCAAAGAACCAAACTACGAAGCGAAATTCGTGACCGCGGCTTGTCAGGAGCTCGGGGCAGCAAAACTGCCTACCAGCCTAATGGTGGACTTGTCGCACGCCAACTCCAGCAAGCAACATGAGCGTCAAATCACCGTAGCCGATGACATCGCAAAACAAATTGAATCTGGCTCACGCCACATCTTTGGCGTCATGATTGAGAGTCACCTCAACGGCGGCGCGCAAAAATTTACTCCCGGCAAAGATGATGCTAGCGCCCTTGAATATGGCAAGAGCATTACCGATGCCTGCATCAATTGGGATGATTCTGTACAGGTTTTAGAGCGCCTAGCGCAAGCCGTTAAGAAACGCCGGCGCGGCTAAACCGGCAATGGCAACTCTGGATCAATCGGATTTATTCTGATTCTTCCAGAGAATATCTTGCCCACCAGCAGTGCGATTTAACACTCGCGCCAAAACAAACAGCAAATCCGATAAGCGATTAACGTACTGACGCGGCGAGTCGTGCAAGGTATCGTGCCAACCGAGCTTGACGATCGAGCGCTCAGCGCGACGACAAACTGTTCTACACACATGGGCCTGCGCAGCAGCGCGAGTCCCGCCAGGCAGAATAAATTCAGTTAAAGGGGGAAGGGCATCGTTGTAGTGCTTCAGCCAGGTATCCAACTGCGCCACTTGCTCTTCTTTGAGTAAGGTGTAATTGGGTATGCACAACTCCCCGCCCAAATCAAATAAGTCATGCTGCACCCGCAAAAAGAGTGTCTGCATCTCACTGGCAATGGATTCTGGGATGGCCTCGGTCATCAAAACCCCGATTTCGGAGTTGAGCTCATCTACGTCGCCCATCGCGCAAATGCGCAAATGGTCCTTTTCAACCCGGCTGCCATCGCCCAAACCAGTCATACCGGCATCGCCAGTTCGCGTTGTAATTTTTGAAAGTCGATTTCCCATCAACTGATTATAGGTAAATGGCTAAAATGGAACGATGAATACTGTCGCCCCCCCACCCGATCTCTTAGAAATTCAGGCTTTGCAGGCCAAATTAGTCTCGGCGCTCAAGCCCATCTTGGCTGAAGACGGCCTTTTGTGGGAGCCCGAGGACACAATCCCCTATGAATGTGATGGTTTAGCAGCCTATCGGCGCATGCCTTTGGCAGTTGCCCTGCCTGAAAACGAAGCGCAAGTGTCACGTATTTTGCAAATCTGCCATGCCATGAATGTCCCTGTCGTGCCCCGCGGTGCCGGTACCGGCCTATCCGGCGGCGCCATGCCCATCGCGCAAGGCTTGGTTCTCTCGCTTGCGAAGCTCAAAAAAATTGTGGATATCAACCCGTTTACCCGCACTGCCGTTGTGCAGCCCGGAGTGCGCAATCTGGCGATTTCTGAGGCAGTTGCCCATTTGGGCTTGTACTACGCGCCTGATCCATCATCGCAAATTGCCTGCTCGATAGGCGGTAACGTCAATGAAAACTCCGGCGGCGTTCACTGCTTAAAGTACGGACTCACTCTGCACAATGTATTACGCGTTCGTGGCGTTTTGATGAGCGGTGAGATCGTCGAATTTGGCAGCCTAGCACCTGATGCACCTGGCCTCGATTTGCTCGCCATCGTGATGGGTAGCGAAGGCATGTTGGCAGCCGTTACGGAAGTAACCGTCAAACTCGTGCCAAAGCCCAAATTAGCCCAAGTCATTATGGCCAGTTTTGATGACATCGAAAAAGGGGGTAATGCGGTTGCAGCAATTATTGCCGCTGGCATTATTCCAGCCGGCCTGGAGATGATGGATAAGGCAACTACGCGGGCGGTCGAAGAGTTCGTTCACGCTGGCTACGATTTAGATGCGGTTGCCATTTTGCTGTGTGAGTCCGACGGCACGCCAGAAGAAGTTGCAGAAGAAATTGGACGCATGACTGCGGTACTAGAAAAAGCCGGCGCAAGCGGTATTCGCATATCCAAAAATGAAACCGAGCGACTGACGTTTTGGAGTGGCCGTAAAAATGCCTTCCCAGCAGCAGGCCGAATTGCAGCCGATTACTACTGTATGGACGGGACCATTCCACGGCGCCACATTGCTACGCTCTTACGCCGCATTCAGGAGATGGAAAAGAAGTATCGGCTTGGCTGCTTGAATGTATTCCATGCAGGCGATGGCAATATGCATCCGCTCATTCTGTTTAATGGTGCTGATCCAGATGAGTGGCGCCGCGCTGAAGACTTTGGCACTGACATATTAGAGGCCTGCGTTGAGCTCGGTGGAACCATTACCGGCGAACACGGTGTTGGTATCGAAAAGATTAATTCGATGTGCGTGCAGTTTGGCGAGCACGAGCGAGAGTTATTCTGGGGCGTTAAACGCGCCTTTGACCCAGCCCAATTGCTGAATCCCGATAAAGCCATTCCGACCCTCAGTCGCTGTGCTGAGTACGGTCGCATGCGCATCAGTGGCGGCAAGTTACCGCACCCTGAGTTGGAGCGTTTTTAATGGGTGAGGTACAGATTCAGGAATTTCGAGATCAAATTCAAGCGGCAGCTGCATCCAAGTCGGTGCTATCGATTCATGGCGGCGGCTCCAAGGCGTGGTACGGCAACCCCAACGTGCACTCAAAACTACTGACTGCGGAATTTCACGGAATCGTAGACTACCAACCAGAAGAACTCGTGATTACAGCGCGCGCTGGAACACCATTAGCTACGATTGAAGCGGCGCTAACTGAAAAAAATCAGATGCTGGCATTTGAGCCTCCCCACTTTGGATCACAAGCAACATTTGGTGGCGCAATTAGTGCTGGCCTTGCTGGCCCAGGACGTATTAGTGCTGGCAATTTACGCGACTACGTATTGGGTGTGCGCCTGATGGACGGGCAAGGGCACGATTTATCTTTCGGTGGCAAGGTCATGAAAAACGTCGCTGGCTATGACGTCTCGCGTTTATTGCCGGGCTCCTTAGGCACCTTCGCTCTCATATTGGAGGCCTCCGTTAAGGTCTTACCCAAACCAGCCGGTACCGCATCCTTGCGCTGCTTTATTTCTGAGGCGCGCGCCCTAAAGGTGCTAAACGAGTGGGCAGGCCAACCCCTGCCCTTATCGGCGAGTAGCTGGATCGGCTCGGGCGATGCCAATGCCGATGGGGAACTTACCATTCGCCTTGCGGGAGCGGTTGCCGCAGTACAGTCTGCTACCGTTCTCATGAAATCCACCCTCGGCGCCATCGAGCTCGACCCTGCGATTGCGAAGTCTTTTTGGCGTGATTTACGCGAACACCAATTGGCTTGTTTTCATGATGTTGGTGCAGCTGATGCCCTCTATCGCTTAGCCCTGCCCGCAGCATGTCCTGCAATTGATTTTTCTAAGCTTGCCTCAGGTAGTGCGCAACACCGTATCTTGGAATGGCATGGCCAACAACGCTGGTGGTATGGACCAGCCGATGCAGCAACTCAAGCCAAAGTCAAAGCAAAGGCAATTGAGCATGGCGGTCATGCCAGTTGCTTTCGCGTTGGCAGTAATGGTGTTGAGCAGCGCTTCACCCTTCTCGGCGATCAGGCCCATAGCGCAGCACTGACTGCTGTACAAACCCAATTGCGTAAGGCATTTGATCCATCCGGGGTTTTTGCAACCGGTCGCCTTCCCTAACCCATTTATTAATATGCAAACCCAATTAGCCCCCCAGTTTATTAATACCCACGATGGTAACGAGGCCGCGCGTATTCTAGGAAAGTGCGTGCATTGCGGTTTTTGCACTGCCACCTGCCCTACTTACCAATTATTAGGTGATGAACTCGATGGTCCGCGCGGCCGAATCTACCTGATCAAGCAGATCGCAGAGGGTCAGGCGGTTACTGAAAAAACCCGCCTGCACTTGGATCGCTGCTTAACTTGCCGTAATTGCGAAACCACCTGCCCAAGCGGCGTTCAATATGGTCAATTGATTGACATCGGTCGTAAATGGGCCGAACAAAGTACCGCTCCGCGTAAATCCAGTGAGCGCCTCACGCGCTGGCTTTTAAAAGAAGGTTTAACGCGTCCAGCACTCTTTAACTCCGCCATGGCCCTCGGAAGATTGGTGCGCCCACTGTTGCCAAGCGAACTGAAACGTAAGGTGCCTGTCAACGGCGTCTACACCAATCAAATTAAGGCAGACAACGCAGTATCTGTAAAGCCAATACAGCAGGTGGCACGCGGTACGATGCTAATTTTAGAAGGCTGTGTGCAGCCCGGTATGCTGCCCAATATCAATTTGGCTACCCGGCGTGTTTTATCGCGTCTCGGCGTTGACCTGATTAGCGCGCCTAAAGCAGGTTGTTGCGGGGCGCTCCGCTATCACCTCAATGACCAGGATGGTGGACTCGAAGCAGCGCGGCACAATATTGATGCGTGGTGGCCTTACGTTGACGGCAGTAATCCGGTGAGCGCGATCGTGATGACCGCATCGGGTTGTGGCGTCATGGTGAAAGACTATGGTCATTTGCTTGCTCAAGATGCGCAGTATGCTGCGAAGGCTAAACGCATCTCTGAGCTGACAAAAGATTTGGCGGAAATTATGCCGAGCTACACGGAAAGCTTGGTTGCACTGCTCGGTAGTAATCCAAAATCAGGTGTGGTCTACCATCCGCCATGCACCTTGCAGCATGGCCAGAAAATTCGGGGCAAAGTAGAGGGTGTATTGGAGAGCATTGGCGTACCTGCTCGCTTGTGTGCTGACAGCCATGTGTGCTGCGGCTCTGCTGGCACCTACTCCGTTTTACAGCCAGAACTTTCGGGTCAATTGCGTCAGCAAAAATTAGACCATCTGCAGCGGACGTATGAAGACAGTAATGCTACTGCCGTTGTTTCTGCCAACATTGGATGCATCACGCATTTGCAACAAGAAAAAATGTCGGTACTGCATTGGGTTGAGATTATTGATCAGCTCCTGGTAGATGCCGCTCAAACTACACGGTCTCATTCCAAATGAGGCAAATCGCCGTCAATTTAATTCAGGTCAGAGACCGAATTGAATTAGCTGCCCTCGCCGCTAAACGCGAACCCGAAGAAATTCAATTGATGGCAGTCAGCAAGCTCTTCCCTGCCAGCGCGGTAGAAGAGGCAATGCATGCAGGCCAAACGTGTTTTGGCGAAAACTACGTTCAAGAGGGTGTTGAGAAGATCCAGAAACTCGCGAAATTACGTCCTTGGCTCGAATGGCATTTTATTGGCCCACTACAAAGCAATAAAACCAAAGAAGTAGCGCACCATTTTGACTGGGTTGAAAGCATTGATCGCTTAAAAATTGCAGAACGTTTGTCGGCACAGCGCCTAGAGTTGCCCGAGATACTGCCCCTGCAAGTCTGTGTGCAAGTCAATGTCAGCAATGAAGAGAGTAAAGGCGGGGTCTTGATTGAGGAGGCAGCTGCACTATGCGATGCGGTTGCGCAACTGCCCGGTCTCACTCTGCGAGGACTCATGGCTATTCCTGCTCTTAGCAGTGACCCTACGGAGCAACGCGCCGCATGCGCCAAAATGAAGGCGTTGTTTGTGCAAATTCAGCAAGCCCGCCTGGATGATCGGGGTTACGCCTATTTTGACACCCTATCGATTGGCATGTCGGATGATCTCGAGGCAGCGATTGCCGAGGGTAGCACCCTAGTTCGCATCGGTACTGCCATCTTTGGCAAGCGCCCTCCCGCTAAGGCCTAGTACTATTCTGTTTATGACTGATTCTGTTCTCTCCCCGTTAGCCCATACGCACATCACCTTTATTGGCGGCGGTAATATGGGTCGAGCCCTGATTGGCGGCTTGCTGGCGAGTGGCCTCTCTGCCAAACAAATGGCGGTAGTAGAGCCATTTACTGCGACTGCCGAAAAGCTGAAGGCTGATTTTTCAGTAGCCATCGTCAATTCGATCGAGCAATTACACTTCGATTCGAAGCTCGAGCATGTTGTCGTGATGGCTGTGAAGCCGCAAGATTTTAAGCAAGTAGGCCTATCCCTAGCCCCCCACTTAAAAACCATCACTACAGATCGCTTACTCATCATCAGCATTGCAGCCGGTATTCGGCTCAGCAGTATGGCAAGCTGGTTAGGTCATTCGCGCTGTGTACGCGCAATGCCAAATACCCCCGCCCTCATTGGCATGGGCATTACCGGCTTATGTGCAGACGCCAGTGTGGATGCGCAAGCCTGCTCTAAGGCGGCGGCACTGTGCAATGCTGTTGGGCAAAGCGTTTGGGTAAGCGATGAGAACTTAATTGATGCTGTTACTGCGCTATCGGGCAGCGGTCCCGCCTATGTATTTGCATTTTTAGAGGCTCTGCAAAGCGGTGGAGAAAAACTAGGCCTTGATCCAGCAAGCGCCAGAGCCCTCGCTTACGCTACCCTGCAAGGTGCTGCCCAGCTTGCTATTAATTCAGATGAATCCGCAGGCAGCTTGCGTGAAAAGGTCACTTCCAAGGGGGGCACAACCGCTGCGGCTTTAGCTGTTCTCATGGAAGCGGATTGGCAAGGCATTTTAGAGGCGGCCCTGGCTGCAGCAGCTAAGCGCGGCAAAGCCATGGGCGATGAATTAGCCCAATAATCCCAGCACGATCCCCAGAAATAAAAAAGCGCCTAGCCAATTATTTTGGCGAAACGCCTTAAAACAAGCGTCCCGCTGTCGGGTACGCACCAGCAATACATGGTAAATCGCACAGATCAGTGCCCCAACCCAACCCAACCAAAATAAGTCATTAAGTTGAACTAGGTAAGCAACCCATAAGAGGCTAAATAGTAGCAAGGCGTAACAGATTGCAATTGCAATCACATCAAAACGCCCAAAGGTAATCGCAGAGGTGCGTAAACCTAATCGCAGATCATCGTCACGGTCCACCATGGCATACGCCGTGTCATAGGCAATCGTCCAGAAAAGATTACCTGCAAATAGAATCCACGCCACAAGTGGCACTTGATTCTGGCTTGCGGTATACGCCATCGGAATTCCAAATCCAAAGGCAACACCCAATACGGCTTGCGGCATCGCAAAGAAACGCTTC
>CAWUTW010000036.1:0-10796 GCA_963925585.1 uncultured Polynucleobacter sp.
CTTCCTAGGGGTATTTGTGCCTTTTACGGGGCTTTGGGTCGCAAGGGAACAATCAGCGTACTGTCTGCACGTCGCACAAACAGAGCAACTGCCCGATTTGCATCCAAGCCTTTGGTTAGCCCCTCGAATTGCTTTACACCCGTCACATCGCTATCGCCAAGGCGCACAATCACATCGCCCACGCGGATTCCAGAGCGGGCAGCAGCCCCTTCTCCTAAGCTTGTAATCTCAACCCCAGACTTGACGTTTAGCTCCCGTTTTTTGGCATCAGATAATTCGGTTATGCCAAGTCCAAATGGGTTATTGCTGGTTGCTGGTGCAGCTGGAGTATCTGGCTTTTTAGCCGCAGCGGTTTTTGTAATTGCTTCCGCATCGGCCACCACGACAGAAAGATCACGTGCCGACCCTTTACGCCAAACCTGAACCGTTGCCTTCATGCCCGGCTTGGTTTCGCCAACGACGCGGGGGAGATCGCTTGATTTGCTAATGTCGCGCCCGTTGAACGCCAAAATGACATCGCCAGCCTCGATTCCGCCAGTCGCTGCAGGACCGTTTGGCTCAACATTGCGGACGTATGCACCGCGGGGACGTCCAAGACCCAAGGTCTCTGCCATTTCTTTGCTTAAGTCACCCAAGGCAACGCCGATACGGCCACGCACCAACTTACCACTGGTGCGCAATTGATCCGCAACGCGCATCGCCTCATCAATCGGAATGGCAAACGAAATTCCCATATAGCCACCCGAGCGGCTAAAGATTTGAGAATTAATGCCGATGACTTGGCCAGAAGTATTAATTAAGGGACCACCCGAATTACCTGGGTTAACGGCCACATCAGTTTGAATGAAAGGCAAGTAGTCGCCAGTGTCGCGGCTTTTGGCAGACACAATTCCAGCGGTAACGGTGTTCTCTAAACCAAATGGAGAGCCAATCGCCAAGACCCACTCACCGACCCGCAACTTAGAGGAGTCGCCCAATGGGAGCTTTGGTAAACCGATGGCCTCAATCTTGAGAACGGCAATGTCGGTACGCTTGTCTGCGCCGAGCAATTTGGCTGTAAATTCCCGCTTGTCAGTTAAGGTGACGTAAATCTTATCGGCGCCCTCAACCACATGGGCATTAGTCAGGATCAAGCCGGTGGAGTCAATGATGAAACCTGAGCCAACACCACGCTCTGCTTCGCGGGGTTGCCCGGGTGTAGATGGCCCAGATTTAGGGGTGCCCGGCGGCGGTACGCCAAAGAAGCGCCGAAAAAACTCCGCCTGCTCTTCCGGAATGCCGGGGGGAAGCCCGCCTTGGGCTTGTTGCGCTGCAGCCCGCTGCTCAGTTGTACGAATATTGACCACGGCGGGACTGGCCTTTTCGACCAAATCGGCAAAATCAGGCGCCAATACCCGCGTCGACTGCGCCGCAGAAACAGGCATAAACGCAAGCTGGCCCAAACTCAAGGCAGTTAATACCGCTAAAAAAGCTTTTTTCATATTGTATGCGGCCCTTGCGAGCCTAAAATAGTGTAGTTGTCTAGATATTAGGTCAACTTGCCGAAAATCAAGGTGCCGTTAGTACCCCCAAAGCCAAAGTTGTTTTTGATGGCATGGTCGATTTTGACGTCACGCGCCGTATTTGCGCAGTAATCCAAGTCGCACTCTGGATCTTGGTTAAAAATATTAATCGTCGGCGGTGATTTCTGGTGGTGCAAGGCTAAGATGGTAAAGACGGATTCAAGGCCGCCAGCACCACCTAGCAAATGACCGGTCATGGACTTGGTTGAGTTGACTACGATCTTTTTGGCGTGGTCACCCAAGGCTGCTTTAATTGCCTCAGTCTCATTCTTATCGCCGAGTGGCGTTGAGGTGCCATGCGCATTTACGTACTGGATTTGATCTGAATTGAGGCTTGCATCACGCATCGCGTTTTGCATGCAACGCTTGGGGCCATCCATATTCGGTGCGGTCATGTGATACGCGTCTCCGCTCATGCCAAAACCGAGTAATTCACAGTAAATGGTTGCGCCACGCGCACGGGCATGCTCGTACTCTTCCAACACGACAACGCCAGCGCCCTCACCCAATACAAAGCCATCACGGTCTTTATCCCAAGGACGGGATGCAGTGGCTGGATCATCATTGCGGGTCGATAGCGCCCGTGCAGCAGCAAAACCGCCAACACCTAAGGCAGAAATGGTGGACTCTGCACCGCCAGCGACCATCGCATCGGCATCGCCATACTGGATTAAACGCGCGGCTAAGCCAATGCTATGCAAACCGGTTGTGCAGGCAGTCACTGCAGCGACGTTAGGGCCTTTGAGATTAAACAAAATACTCAAATGCCCCGAAATCATATTAATGATCGAACCAGGAACAAAGAAGGGGGAAATTCGGCGTGGGCCACGGGCAAGTAATTCAGCGCCCGTGTCTTCAATCATGGGTAGACCGCCAATGCCAGAACCCACCATAACGCCAATACGCTCAGCATTTTCATCGGTGATTTCAATGCCACTGTCTCGAATCGCCTGCGTGCCAGCGGCAATGCCGTAATGGATAAAGGTATCCATATGGCGCGCTTCTTTGGCTGAGACGTACTCTTCTACATTGAAGTCTTTCACTTCACCCGCAAAATGAACGCTCAGCGGGATGTGATCAAACTTGGTAATGGTGGCAATACCGCTTTTGCCACTCAAAACGCTGGCCCATGCAGTGTCAACTGAATTGCCTACAGGGGAAATAATCCCCAGGCCGGTGACAACCACACGGCGCTGGTTTTTTATTGCAGACACAGCCTTTGGCCTAGCTCAGGAATTAACCCTGGGCTTTTGATTTAGCAAAATCGATTGCGAGTTGAACGGTCGTAATTTTTTCAGCTTCTTCGTCTGGAATTTCAATACCAAACTCATCTTCCAAAGCCATGACCAGTTCAACTGTGTCAAGTGAGTCAGCGCCTAAGTCATTAACGAAGGATGACTCATTCTTGATGTCTCCTTCTGCTACGCCTAATTGTTCAGCGACGATCTTCTTAACGCGTTGTTCGATGTTATCCATTAAGTCCCCCAGGGGTTGTAAAAAAATGATTAAAGGATTTTAGCAGTTTGGCGCAATCGAGGGCAGAACTGCCTATTTCCAGGTAAGTAAAATTAGGCTAAATACAGGCCACCATTGACGTGGAGGGTATTTCCGGTGATATAGGCAGCCGCGGGGGATGCTAAAAAAGCAACCGCCTGAGCCACATCTTCGGGGGTACCCAAACGGGCCAATGGGATATTGGCCTTGAGTGCATTTTGCTGCTCTTCGCTTAAAGCGCGGGTCATATCGGTATCAATAAAACCGGGAGCTACGCAATTGACGGTAATGTTGCGGCTGCCAATCTCGCGAGCCAATGCCCGGGTCATTCCAGATACCCCAGCCTTTGCCGCCGCATAGTTGGCTTGACCTGGATTTCCCATATGGCCAACGATCGACGTGATGTTAATAATGCGACCGGAACGTGCTTTCATCATTGGACGCAATACCGCCTGCGACAAACGAAACACGGCGCTTAAATTGGTATCGATCACATCGGTCCACTCTTCGGATTTCATGCGCATAGCGAGTTGATCGCGAGTGATGCCGGCATTGTTGACCAAAATCTGAATGCCGCCAAAGTCCTTCACAATCAAATCAATAATGCCTTCGCATGCCTTTGGGTCCGTTACATTCAGCGCGACTCCACGACCGCCGTTGGCCTTTAAGCGCACATCAATGGCAGCAGCGCCCTCTGCAGTTGTTGCAGTGCCAATCACCTTGGCACCCGCTTGCATCAGGGCATCGGCAATGGCTTGCCCAATGCCACGGGAGGCGCCGGTCACCAGCGCGATTTGTCCTGTTAAATCCAGATTCATCTTTCTTCCTTGTACTTATTGTTGCTTGACTGCTTTTAAGGCTTCATTCAAGCTCACTGCATCAAAAATCGGTAGTCCAATGACGCCATCATGAATGCGCTTCGTTAAGCCTGCCAGCACTTTGCCGGGACCACATTCATATACCTGGGTAACGCCCAGCCCTGCCATAGTATGAATAATTTCTTGCCAGCGCACGGGTTTGGCAGCCTGGCGCACCAGCGACTCTTTAATCTCGGCTGGCGTACTGAGGATGGTGACATCCACATTGTTAATCACCGGAATTTCAGGAGTTACTAACACCAGATTTTCAAAATACGTTTTCAGTTTTTCTGAGGCTGGTTGCAACAGTGATGAATGAAATGGCGCTGAGACTGGCAAGGGTAAAGCCCGCTTAGCGCCAGCCTCCTTTAGCAACTCACAGGCCTTGGTCACTGCGGAATTGGCACCCGCAATCACCACCTGCCCAGGCGCATTGAAATTGACCGCCTCCACCACGGCACCCGAGGCGTCACTTGCTACGCGGCACACCTCAATTACAGTAGCGTCATCCAAGCCCAAGATGGCTGCCATGCCGCCCGTACCAACAGGGACCGCACTTTGCATCGCTTCTGCACGAAAGCGCACCAAAGGCACTGCGTCTTTGAATGCCAATGCGTTGGATGCCACCAAGGCAGAGTACTCGCCTAAGCTATGTCCAGCCATCACTGCAGGCTTGGGTCCGCCGACGGCCAACCAAGCGCGATAAAAGGCAACCCCAGCCGTAAGCATGACGGGTTGTGTATTGGTGGTGAGCGATAAAGCTTCGGCAGGGCCCTCAGCAATTAATTTACCGATGTCCTCGCCCAAGGCATCGGACGCCTCTTGAATCGTGGCGCGCACTTCAGGGCGATCCGCAATGGTATTGAGCATTCCTACTGACTGGGAGCCTTGACCCGGAAAAACAAATGCAAATGTCATATGAAAAATTCCAAAGAATCGCTGAATTAGTATTTTAGGACGACCGCGCCCCAGGCAAAACCGCCACCCACACCTTCTAACAAGAGGTGTTGGCCGCGCTGAATTTGCCCCGATCGCACGCCAGCATCGAGCGCTAATGGAATCGATGCGGCCGATGTATTGCCGTGCTCTGAAACCGTCACAATCACCTTATCCATTGACATACCCATCTTGCGGGCTGTGCCCTCCATGATCCGAATGTTGGCTTGGTGTGGCACGAGCCAATCAATGTGTTCGGGCTTTAGATTCGCCCGATCAAGTACCTCATGGGCAACTTGCTCGAGTACTTTAACGGCAAGCTTAAATACAGCTTGACCATCCATAGTCATAAACGGAGATCCTGTAATTCCGCCGCTGACGGCTCGGCCAGGGACGCACAAAATACCGCGCTGGCTTCCATCGGCATGCAAGGCACTGGCTAAGATACCGGGCTCACTGCTGGCCTCCAAAACAACTGCGCCTGCACCATCACCAAACAAGACGCAGGTGGTGCGGTCTTGAAAATCCAAGATACGAGAAAATACTTCAGCGCCAATCACTAAGACTTTGCGATAAGAGCCTGTTCGAATCATGGCATCGGCAACCGCCATGGCATACATAAAGCCGGCGCATACCGCTTGCACATCAAAAGCAGCGCAGCCATGGTGGGCGCCCAGCTTATCCTGAATAACGCATGAGGTACTAGGAAAGCCGCCCAAATGGTCTGGCGTGGAAGTAGCTAGAATAATTAGATCAAGATCAGCAGCCGTGCAATTGGCGCTTGCCATTGCAGCCAGAGCTGCCTTCATGCCAAGGTCACTCGTGAGCTCGCTATCGCTTGCAAAGTGGCGTGCCTCAATACCACTCCGAGTCTTAATCCACTCGTCACTGGTCTCAAGACCAGACTTTGCCAGGCGCGCTACTAGATCATTATTGCTTAAGCGCAGCGCCGGCAAATAACTGACAGTACCGGCAATACGGGAATGGATTGTCATGCTGGCGCCCTCGATGCAAATGCCTCGGCAATGCGTTCTACCATATTGCCTTTAGCTGCTTCATATGCCCGCTCCAGAGCAAAGCCAAAACTGAAACTATCCGCTGAGCCGTGGCTTTTAATTACGCATCCGCGTAAACCAAGCAATACGGCACCGTTATAACGCCGGTGGTCAACCCGCTTGCGCACACGCAGCAGTGGCAGCATGGCGCACATCGCCATGGCTTTGGTTAACCACGATCGGTTGAATTCCTGGCGAATCAAGCCACTCATCATTTTGGCTAATCCTTCACTTGCTTTCAAAAGGACATTACCCACAAAACCATCGCACACCACAATGTCAGTCGTGCCCTTAAAAATATCGTTGCCCTCAACATTGCCATAAAAGTTGAGATTACTGGCGCGCAATAACTCTCCGGTGAGCTTGACAACCTCGTTGCCTTTGATCACTTCTTCACCAATATTGAGTAAGCCAATCGTAGGATTTGGCTTTCCCTCTACTACCCGCACCATCACGTCGGCCATCTGCGCAAATTGCATCAAGTGGAGGGGTTCGCAATCGGCGTTGGCACCGAGGTCCAAAACAGTCGTGGCTCCACCCAATTCATTTGGCATACCCGTTGCAATTGCCGGGCGGTCAATGCCTTCTAAGGTTTTTAGGACATAACGCGAGATGGCCATCAAGGCACCTGTATTGCCAGAAGAAATAATGGCATCGGCTTTTTGATCCCTGACTTGTTCAATTGCAACCCGCATCGATGAGTCTTTTTTACGACGCAAGGCGACCTCAATCGAATCGTCCATCAACACCACTTCAGTGGCTTGAATAACGTGAATGCGGTCACGCGGCACATCGCTGAGCTCGCTCAAGGCAAGCTCAATCGCGTCGACATTTCCCACTAAGGTGATATTGGCATCCGTATGGCTGGCTAAAAATGCACAGCTCGCGGGAACAGTGATTGAGATACCGTAGTCTCCGCCCATGGCATCGACTGCGAGAGTCACACGCTTGGGTTCGGTCATTGCAGCAAATCGGTTTTAAGAAAAAAGCGGCTTAATTAAATTAGAGCCGCTTCGATCAGGTGATTTGAGGAATTAATCGTTCTTGGTTTTAACTACTTTGCGGCCACGGTAGTAGCCGTTTGGGGAAATGTGGTGACGCAGGTGTGCCTCACCAGTAGTCGCCTCAACAGCGGTAGCGGGTGCAGTTAAAAAGTCGTGTGCACGGTGCATGCCACGCTTGGAAGGGGATTTTTTGTTTTGTTGGACGGCCATGTTGAACTCCTAAGCAATGCGAGATTCTAGCATAGAAACAGCCCAAATCCAGGCTTCACAAGTGGAATTAAAGCAGTGAAAGGGTCGATATGGTGATTCGATCTAGTCTTTTTTCTTCATATTTTTCAATATGTTAAAGGGATTATCTGGTTTTTTTACTGTTTCGCCTTGGTTAAAGGGGTCGTCAGCCCCAGACCCCAGGGCGGCGGGCTCACACGTACCCTCGGGGTGCTTTGGAATCAATGGCAGGGAGAGCAAAATCTCATCCTCGATCGTCCCCAGTAGATCAAACTGCGAATCCATCACCAGGGGCTCGAGCGCATCGTCCTCCATGGGGAAGGCATCCGCTAGGGCCTCATTCGCTAAAAACACAAATTGCCGCGAGTCGTCTATCTGAACCAGGCAGGGCTGCATGCACCGCTGGCATATGAGCTGCATCTGACCCTTCAGGCTTAAATTCATTTTGAGGCGGGGCTCGCCGCCTGTGACCCCATCAAAGAAGGTATTGACTGCCCACGCAAAGCCATCGCCTGAGGAACAGGCAGCAGCCTCTAAAGCAACTCGTGGCAGTGCATCCAGCGCTAAAAATCCCTGTCCAGCATAGGTTTGTGACGCCAGCAGATCGACGGAGCGCAGCGCCTTAGGATCTGTGGGCAGGGTCAGCGAAGGTAAAACGGGATTACGATTCATGGTCTTAGTCTAAATGAAGGTACGCTTGCTGCATGGGTAACTTACAAAAACAGCCACTCATTTTGGCATCGAGCTCCATTTACCGGCGCGACCTTTTGGCGCGCTTGGGTTTGCCTTTTGAAGCGATTGCGCCCGAGGTAGATGAGCGCTCCCTCCCAAATGAAGGGGTTGCTGCCATGGCGCTGCGCCTCGCTTCCGTCAAAGCTAGCGCCATCGCAAAGACCCATCCTAATGTCTGGGTCATCGCCTCGGATCAGGCGGCTGATCTCCACGGTGAAGCGATTGGCAAGCCTGGAAATTTTGACAATGCGCTTTTGCAGTTGCAACGCATGCGTGGCCAAACGGTCTACTTTCATACTGCCGTCTGCTTAATGCGAGCAGATTATTCTGTGGCGATGAATGTAGCAACCGAAGTTCGATTTCGGGACTTGCCCGATGCCACCCTGATAAATTATCTAGAGACAGAGCAGCCCTATGACTGTGCCGGAAGTGCTAAATGCGAAGGCATGGGCATTGCCTTACTGGAATCCATTCGCTCAGATGATCCTACTGCACTCATCGGCCTACCCTTAATTGCATTAAGCGCGCTGCTGCGGGATGTCGGTTTTGAAATTCCTCCTTCAAGAAATGATCTGCGATGAAGACTGCATCAAAACTAGGAACCCTTTATTTAGTACCGAATACTTTGGGCGATGATGCGCGCTCTGCACAACTTCCCCACGTCATGCCCATCGAAACGATGCGCTGCGCATCCCAATTAAGGCATTGGATTGTCGAAGACGCTAAAACAGCGCGTGCTTTATTAAAGTCGATTGATAGTCTTGCCCCTTTAACGTGCTCCATACAAGAAATGCAGATGACCGAATGGCGCGGCGCTGCGCGTAATGCCAAGTATGGCGACAAGATCAAACCGGAAGCGCTCCTAGAGCCCTTGCTGCGTGGCATCGATATTGGCCTGATGTCTGAGGCGGGCGTACCTGGAGTGGCTGATCCTGGAGCCGAGCTGGTGTGGGCGGCGCATCGCCTAGGTGCTTGCGTTAAACCACTGGTTGGCCCAAGTTCACTGCTCTTGGCTTTAATGGCGAGCGGACTCAATGGGCAGCGTTTCGCGTTTCAGGGTTACCTGCCTCAAGATGGCGGAGAACGAACTGCACGTTTAAAGCAATTGGAGTCTGAATCACGCAAGCTACAGCAAACGCAGCTCTGGATCGAGACACCCTATCGCAACGCGGCCATGATGGCGAGCTGCCTGCAGGCCCTCGCACCCCAAACGCATCTATGCCTGGCACTGGATTTGAGTCTACCCACGGAAGAAATCAGAAGCATGGCACTTGCCGAGTGGAAAAAAGTATTTCCCAGCGAGGCAGCCTGTGCTGCCTTGCAAAATCGGCCATGCGTGTTTTTATTGCTAGCGCACTAAACCTTATTTAATATCGCCCGACCGCACTAATGCTTTACCAGCGGCCGAACCCACCTCAGCACCAAAGCGTTTCGCAACCCGTTCGGCAAAGTTTTCTTTCATGGTGTAGTCAAGAATATTAGGTGCCTTAAAAACATCGCGCGCCACCGTATCGACCGTACCAAAACCATCGGCTAGCCCCATTTTTACGGCTTGCTCGCCATTCCATACGCGACCAGAAAACAAATCGGGGGTTTCTTTCAAGCGATCGCCGCGCCCTGCTTTCACGACAGTAATAAATTGCTGGTGAATTTCATTGAGCATGGTTTGCACCATTTCAACTTGCTTTGGATCTTCCTTGCTAAACGGGTCGAGCATGCCTTTGTTTGAGCCCGCTGTAATCATGCGCCGCGAAATGCCAAGCTTGTCCATCAATCCAGTAAAGCCAAAGCTATCCATCACCACTCCGATCGAACCCACAATACTGGCTTTATCCACCAGAATTTGATCGCCCGCAACCGCAATGTAGTAACCGCCGGAGGCGCAGATGTCTTCCACAACGACATGCAGCGGCTTATTGGGATACAGCGCGCGTAAGCGCCGAATCTCGTCATTAATAATCCCCGATTGCACTGGCGATCCGCCTGGGCTATTAATGCGCAAAATTACACCCACGCTGTTGTCGTTTTCAAAGGCGGCTTGCAGGGCCGATCCAACATCCAAGGCATTGGCGATGGCGCTTGAGCTAATCTCGCCTTCGATGCTGACCATCGCCGTATGGCGCTCGGCACCAAAGCTGCCGTCAAAAGGACGCAAATCCAATATTTGCAAAATAAAACCAACAATCAGGATGAGGGACAGGACGCGTAATACGGTTTTCCAGCGCCGCGCCTTACGACTCTCTTTTAGATTTTCTAAAAGCAGATGCTCCAGCGCTTGACGCTCCCAGTTTTTTTCTTGTTCCATGTGTAATCCTTAAGCGGGTTTTGCAGCAGCTAAATCAATGTAGGTATTCTGTTTAAGCCAGTTACTCAGCTCCGGTACGCTGTGCACGTAGCCCAGCGAATCGGTTGTGTGCAAGGTATCGAGTGGATGAGCGCCGTAGGTTACAGCCACCCCATCGACTCCAGCATTGATCGCCATTTGTAAATCATGGGTGGTATCACCCACCATCAACATCCGACGTACCGGCACTTGCAGTACATCCGAGAGTTCGAGCAACATACCGGGATGCGGTTTTGAAAACGACTCATCTGCGGTACGCGTTTCTTCAAACACATGGCCGAGACCATGGTGTGCTAAAGAGCGGTCCAAACCAACGCGCGATTTACCGGTTGCAACACCTAGGCGAAAACCGGCAGCACGAAGCTCTTCTAGTAACTCTCGAATGCCATCGAATAGATGAAGATCATGATCGCGCGCTAAATAGTGGTGGCGAAAACGATCAACCATTTTTGGGAAATGGGCCGGCTCAATCCATGGCACTGCCCTACGCAATGAATCCTGAATGCCTAATCCGATGACTGAACTCGCTAACGAGTCCTCCGGCTCCGGAAAGCCAAGATCACGACAGGCCTGCTGAATGCAAA
>CAWUTW010000037.1:0-13040 GCA_963925585.1 uncultured Polynucleobacter sp.
CAGCGTAGAGCAGTAAAGCAATTTGATGCTGCGTACCAGATTAGCCCCGCAGAAACTGATGCCTTAATTGATTTGGCGATGCAAGCCCCATCTTCTTTCAATATTCAGCATTGGCGTTTAGTCAATGTGAAAGATAAGGCATTGCGCATGCAGTTGCGTGCAGCAGCGTACGATCAGGCGCAGGTAATCGATGGCTCACTCTTGTTTGTGGTGACCGTTGACATCAAAGCATGGGATAAAGATCCCGCACGCTATTGGGTGAATGCACCCAAGGAGGCGCAAGACATCTTAGTGCCATGGATCAATCCATTTTATTCTGGCAATGAACAGTTGCAACGTGATGAAGCTATGCGTTCTGCTGGCATCTTATTGCAAACCATGATGTTGGCAGCAAAGGCGATGGGATATGATTCATGCCCTATGGTTGGCTTTGATTTTAAGAAGGTTGCCGACTTAATTCATTTACCAAAAGACTATGCGGTCGCCGCGATGCTGGTGATTGGTAAAGGAAGCCAGGCGGCATGGCCAAAGCCCGGATTTATTTCCAAATCGGAGATGGTGATTGACAATCATTTTTGATATGCTCAAAAGCGCATTTTTAAACGCTCTGCTGTTCTTCAGTGCATCTGCATTAGCGTTGGAGTTTTCCGATATTGCTACTGAGGGCCAGATTAAATATTTAAAAGAGCGCCCCGATCCAGGGGCTTATTCCTATGAATCACGGGTAAAGATTACGCCAGCAAGCTTGGAGAGCGGCAGCGTTGAGATTGCAACCTGCCACTTCCAATTGGATCCGATTCGGAAAGTAGTGATTGTGTTTAATCCCAACCGAATTCAAGCGATTGCAGTCAAAAGCATTGAGAGGATGGCTTCAGCTGAAGTAAAGAACAATCAAGTGGTTTTGACTGACGTTGAGCGGGGCGCGTCGATTTGCATTGATCTGCAATCCAAAGCCCTAGATCAAGTTGGAACTGGCCAATATCGCTTGAATGCTGGACCTTTGATGCGCCGTTATTTTGACGGCTTCTTGCCGATGGCAGCTAAGCTACGCGTGGATTGGCCTGCCAATATGCTAGTTGTAGAGAAAACCATGCCGTCTGAAAAAGAAGGTATTCAGGTGTTGCAGGGCAATGATGGCGTGCAGTTGAATATGATTTTTGCAGGCAAGATGACCGCGCAAATTTATCTTAAAAAGCCGGATTAAATTACATGGTGCAGTAAGTACCTTGTTTGCTAGGCCCATGCAAGCATATTAGGTAGTGGAATGGGTGGCACACCTTGATTCCGAATAAAATAAGTACTTCTTTTTTATAATGTGTACCTATGTCCTATAACGGTCGTTTTAATCCACCATGATCTACCTCCGAAAATCCAGTGATCGCGGCTATGCTGATCATGACTGGCTAAAAAGCTTTCACTCCTTTTCATTTGCGGGTTATCACGATCCTCAGTTCATGGGGTGGGGTAATTTACGGGTGATCAATGAAGATCGGATTGCTGCCGGGCGGGGCTTTGGTAAGCACGGTCACCGCGATATGGAAATCATTAGTTACGTACTATCTGGCGAATTAGCGCACGAAGACAGCATGGGGAATGTAAAGGCAATTCCACCGGGCGATGTTCAGCGCATGAGTGCAGGTACTGGCGTTGTTCACAGCGAGTTTAATCATGCGCCAGATCAAGAAACCCATTTTTTACAAATCTGGATTGAGCCGCTGCACGAAGGAATTGAGCCTGGCTATGAGCAGAAGTCGGTTCCATTGAGTGCCAAAAAGGGGCGCTTGCGCTTAATTGCATCGAATGATGGCGCACACGACTCAGTCAAGATGAATGCCGATGCCAAGATCTATGCTGGTTTGTTTGACGGGGAGAGAGAGCCTATTACCTTGCAAATCGAACCAGTTCGTAAGGCATATATACATTTGATTAAAGGTACATTAGTGGCTCAAGGACAGCAGTTGCAGGCGGGCGATGCTTTAATGCTGGAAGACGAGAGCCTGCTGACACTGGAGCATGGCATGGATGCTGAAGTCTTGGTGTTTGATCTGGCGCCGTGATTTTGGCGTCAAATTAGGGGCTTCATACGACCTATCTCCTGCAATGTGGCCTTGCTTGAGCAAAATCCTAGGCAAGACGGTGGGTATTTTGCTCTCAGCAAGCTAAGTAGATACCAGCTATATTTGAGGGTATACGACTACTGCCATTTCACATGGAAGTGCGTAATGTAAGCGCTAAATCCTTGATAAATATAGCTATGCAAACACTATCTCCTGAATTAGTTGAATTGACTTACGTCAGCCAGCCAGCTGAGGAGATGTCATTTTTAGGGTTGATGCGCCTTCTGTATCACTCATACCTCCGTAATCAAGCCCTCGGCATTACTGGGGTTTTGATTTTTGAAGATGAACGTTTTGGTCAAGTCATCGAAGGTCCAGCTAACTCCATCGATCGTCTGTGGGATAAGATCCAAAAAGACGAGCGCCATAAAAATGTAAAGCTGATTAACCGCAAGGTGATTGAGCGCCGCAGTTTTTTAAAGTGGACTATGATTTTTCAAGGCAATGAAGAAATTGCCAATCGCCTTCCTGAGGTCAAGGCTGCAGTAGAGCAGGCTGATTTTCCAAGCGATCACCCCCTGCTAGATGCGCTGCGTAACGAAATCCAGCGGTAATTTCTTACGGATTTGCAGCTTTAATTGTGGCCGCCATTCGGTCTAGTGCTTTTTCTAATACGACTCGCTGGGTTCCAAAATTGAGCCGGACAAATTGCGGCGCATTGAATTGAGAGCCGGGCGATAGCGCAACCCCAGCCCCTAAAAAAAGTGCGTGTGGGTCTGCGCAATTCAGGGCGCTGCAATCAATCCAGGCTAAATAACTCGCCTCCATCGTCGCCATACTGAGTGGGCGCATTGCCTGTATTCGGGTTGCGACATAATCACGATTGCTCAGGAGGTATTGCAATAGAGATTGCCTCCAGCTTTCCCCGTCCCGTATCGCAGCCATGGTTGCGGTATAGGCTAACAAGCTAGGATCAGCAATCGTGCGGTGTAAGTCGGTTTGCATTGCTTCACGCAAGCGGGGATTTTCAGCCACAGCCCATGCCAAACCAATGCCTGGAAAATTAAATATTTTGTTGAGTGACATGAGCGTGACGGTACGCATCGAGGTGCTTTTACTGAGGCTGGCAATCGGGGTATGGTGCATCTTGGGATCAAGTACCAGCCCTGCATGAATCTCATCAGAGCAAATGAGGATGTCGCGTTCTTCACAGAATGCTGCGAACTGCTGTAATTCTGATGCGGTGTAAACCGTGCCGCCCGGATTTTGAGGATTGCAGAGCAAAGCTAATTTTGTATTGGCTTGGCAAGATTGACCAAGCGTTTGCCATGGTAGAACCCATCGATCATGGCTCAGCACAAGGGGAATTTCAGTAAAGGGGCGGGGGCCTTCAGAGCAGGCTAAACGAAGGTGGTGATAAACCGGTTGCGGGACTATGAGGTGCTCCCCTAGACTGGTCAGCTGGCGAACGGCAGTGTAAAGTCCAGAAACGACGCTCGGCAAAATCACAATCCAGTCGGGATCCACTTCCCAGCTGTATTGATTTGCTAAATAGAGCGCGATTTCATGGCGGAAGGAATTGGGCGCGTGGGTGTAGCCAAAAACGCCATGCTGAACACGCTCGGCAAGTGCGCCCATTACGCAAGGTGGCGATTGAAAATCCATATCCGCCACCCATAGTGGAATGAGATCGCCAGCAGCGTACCGATCCCAACGTATCGAGTCACTATTGCTGCGGTCTACGGGGGTGTCAAAATCAAAAGGCATGCTTTGATTGTACTAAGTGGGCGACACTGCCGTTTTCCTGCATTAAAGTAGCTGGCGAGCAAATACCGCGATTTAAGGCTAACATTACGCTATATTTTTAAAAAGAAAGTGTTGCCCCATGCTAAAAATAGTCCGAATAAAACTAGCTCGATGGATCTTGGGCGAGCACTGCGCCTGTTATAAGATGGGCTATCACCCTCTTGTCGATTTTCGTCAAAAAAGTGCCGATGCGGAAGCAAAAGGGAAAGCACGTCAGGCCTAAACTAATTCATATTAAGGAAACGTAATGCGTAACAGTAAAGCAGTAGAAACAAAAAACAAGCTAGTCACTATTTATGGTGGACTGACGATTGCCTTCATTGTTATTTTTGGCGGAATCTCAGTCTTGTCTTGGTTTGTATCGGCACTTAACTTTTAGGCTATTACGTACTACGTGGCGCAGCAGCAATATCACTGTTCACGACTTGTTTGATCGCTTTGATGCCGCTCTCTTTTTTCGCGCTCCTTCCGTAGGTCGCGAAATTGCCACCAAGCAAATAGCACTACTCCGCCAAATACTAAAAAGAGCTCAATAATAATGATGGGCGCGAATTCACTCATAGTCGACATTTGCATTCTGCATAAGCGAAATAATACCGCTTCCCTACTGCCCTCGTGAAGATCTTTCTTACTGGCGCTACCGGCTTTATTGGCAGTCATTTTCTAAAACACGGTCTGGCTGATGGCCACAGCATGACGTGCTCAGTACGATCGCCCAAGCAGGCGGATGCTATGCGGGTAATGGGCGCCTCGCCATGGGAGGGTGATTTACAAAATCAAAATGAGATCAGCTTGGCCTTAGCCGGATTTGATGTGCTGATTCATGCAGCGGGTTGCCGTGATTTAACTGCTCCAGCCAATCTCCTTCTGCAGAGCAATGTCAGGTTGACGCAGACACTGGTGGACGCAGCCGCAGCCGCAAACGTAGCGCAGTTTATTTATATCAGCGCAGCATCAGTAGTAATGAGTAATCCTACTGCGCTATTGAATGTAACGGAGTCCGAACCCATCACCCTGCAAGCTTATTTGCCCTATACCCGCAGTAAAGCCATTGCTGAAGCATTCGTATTGGCTGTGCGACAAACTGCCATGAGGGTAGTGGTACTGCGCCCCAGTTTTGTTTGGGGCAAGGGCGATAGCATCGATACTGAAATTGGCCCGGCATCTAATCGGGGTCAATTTGGCTGGTTTAGTCAGGGGCATTACCCATTTGCAAGCTGCTCGATTACCAACCTATGCGATGCATTGCAACGCGCAATGCAGCACACTCAATCGGGCTGTGTTTTTAATATCAGCGACCGTGAGACGGTTGATTTTCGAGCATTTATGAGTCAAAGACTGGAGGTCAGTGGATTTCAGGTGCCCACCTTATCGGTGCCACGAAAGCTGGCTTGGTGGCTCGGCGCTTTTACCGAAACGGGCTGGACGTATTTGCCGATGCCTGGAAAACCGCCAATTGTGCGGGAAATGGTCCGTTTAATGGGATTTCCATTTACGGTCTCGATTGAGCGGGCAAAGCACGAATTGGGGTATCTGGGAGATCATTCGATCGAGGCGGGCATGTCCAATATCGCCTCTTCGATGAAGGCCCAGCAGGGCAGTGCTCAGCAATAATTGCCTGAAATTATTATAATTTGAATCTTATGAGGGGCGGCATCCGTCCTTCGGTTTACCTCGGCTAGGAATGACGATGCGCATTGAAGATAAGGATCCGGCACGGCATGCGGGAATTGAGTACCCGATGGAAGTGGGCGCTCCTGTTTTTGCGCCCATTAAGGTAACCGAAAAAAAAGACAAGGCAGTCAATGTTGCCCGTCAAAATGCCAAGCAAGAGTATGACCGCATCATGGAGCAGGCGACGGTTTTGATGAAGCAGGCAAAAGCCTTGCAGGCTCGCCTAGACGCTACCGAAATGGTGCATGCCGCTAAATTTGGTTTTAATCCCATTCATGGAAAAACCTATTTTCTGTATTACGACCAGCGCAATCAAACCAATTTACTACTGCAAAACGGACCACACGATTGGACCTGCGGTATCCCGGTAAACTGGAACTACTTGATGACGGTCAAAAAACTGGGTGATAGCACCTGGGAACAAATCGAAGAAACAGTGGAATAAATATATAACGCCACAGCGATCTAAACCGCAGTGAATACAGCCCTCTATTGGTTTCGGTCGGACCTGCGGCTGGAAGATAACCCTAACTTTTTATCGGCATGCAAGGCTTCGGACGGGCTACTACCAATCTACGCCCATGCATCGCAAGAATCGCTCATCTGGGGCTTTGATCGGATTGGACAGCACCGTCAGCAGTTTTTACGCGATGCGCTTAGCAATTTGCGCCAAAATCTAGAGCAGCTCGGATCCGATTTACTGGAATTACAGTCGCCTCTAGGCAGTTCGATGCGCGCCATTGATTTAGTGGTGCAGACGGCACAACACTATGAGATTAAAACGATTTACTGTGAAGTGATTCATGCGCCCGAGGAAATGCAGGCGCTTGCGTTTTTAAAGCAGGCAGGATTTACTGTCTACGCCCAGTTCGAGTCAACCATGATTACCGTGCGTGATTTGCCATTCACGCCGGATGCAATGCCGGATCAGTTCACGCAGTTTCGAAGCAAAATTGAAAAAGCAAGGCACCTGTTTACCGACCCCGTTTCAGCCCCAAGCCAAATACCGCCATTGCCAGGCGATTTCAAGCGATCCGAGAAGATTACGGATGCACAGAGCACAGTTAAAACAGAGCCTACTAGTCAAAATAATGGCCATCCACACAGCTCTTTCCCCCATTGCAGTGATACTTACCGTGGCGGTACAAGGGCAGCAGAAGCGCATCTACGGCAATATCTAAAGCGCGCACTGCCGCATTCGTATAAGGCAACGCGCAATCAGCTGCATGGCCTTGATTATTCAAGCAAGCTGTCACCGTGGCTGGCATTGGGGAGTATTTCAGCGCGTAGCGTCATGAAACAGCTAAAGCAGTTTGAGTCAGAGCAGGGCGCTAATGAGGGAAGTTACTGGCTTTGGTTCGAACTGCTCTGGCGAGATTATTTCCGTGTGCTGCACCTGAAATACGGAAAGCAGTTGTACTGTGCAAGTGGTTTAAATCAATCGGAAAAACCGATACACAATACTAGGGGCTTTGGGCATTGGTGCTCAGGCACAACCGGGGAATCGATTGTGGACGCCGGAATGCGTGAACTAAATGCTACTGGTTATTTATCCAATCGCTTGCGCCAAGTAGTGGCCAGTTATTTGATCTATGACTTGCATTCTGACTGGCGTGCGGGCGCCGCTTGGTTTGAGGCTCAGTTACTGGATTACGATGTGTATAGCAATCAAGGTAATTGGCTTTACATTGCTGGCAGGGGCACTGACCCGCGGGGCGGACGTCGTTTCAACCCGCAAAAACAAGCCCAAGACCACGATGCCAATGGCAGTTACCGTGCATTGTGGTTGAGCGACTGATCAAGGCACAAGGCAGATAGGATCGTTTGTGCATGGATATCGACAGTGAGATTGATGTCCTTGCCATATCCGCCCGCCATCGCAATAGCCACCGGTAGCGCATTGGCTGCGGCCCAGTTAGAGACCTTTTGATCGCGATCTCGCATTCCTTCCTGTGTCAGGCTGAGCTTACCTAAGCGGTCATGTTCATGGGGATCTGCGCCAGCAAGGTAGATAATAAATTGGGGATCAAATTGAGTTTTAAGAACATGCAGCGCATTACTTAAGGCATCTAAGTACACGGCATCACCGCACCCATCGGGTAGCGCCATATCCAAATTACTTTCCTCTTTCTGAAACGGAAAATTATTTTCACCGTGTAGGGACAGGGTAAAAATACGTTTATCGTTTTTTAAAATAGCGGCAGTACCATTGCCCTGGTGCACGTCCAAATCAACGATCGCCACCCGAAAATCACTGCCTTGGGTTTTTTGAAGTACGCGTGCAGCGACAGCGGCATCATTAAAAACACAAAAACCACCGCCATGGTCCCGGTAGGCGTGGTGCGTGCCGCCGGCTAAATTAACCGCCACCCCATCAATGAGTGCCGACTGGCATGCCGCAATGGTGGCGCCAACCGATCGTCTCGAGCGCTCTACCATGCGCTCACTCCACGGAAAGCCGATTGCACTCTGCTCTTGAGCGCTGAGCTCGCCTGCAACTACTTTTTGAATGTAGCTTGGTGTGTGCGCGTAGAGTAACTGGGTATCGCTTGCAACTGGTGCCTCGATCAAATGAATTTGAGGATGTGTCGCAATCGCTTCCCGCAGTAAGCGGTACTTCTGCATGGGAAAGCGATGGCCTTCTGGCAGCGGCAAAACAAAGTGGTCGGTGTAAAAAGCGTTCACAGAAGTAGCAACTTAATGTGCGGCGATGATGGTGTTTGCTAATGCTTGGCCACTGAGCCATGCACCTTCTACTCGGCCACCATGCAACCAATCGCCGCAATACCCAATGCCGTGTTCAAAGTCGCAATGAAAACGTTTTTGATAGCTCGTGTCACTGCTGGCATAGCGCCAGCGATGGATCGCGTATTCTACTGGAGCTTTACCACCGAAGGCGATAAAAGCTGCAATCATCTGGGGCGCAATTGCGAGTGGGTCGGCATCAATGTGATCCTGGCTCCACTTTGATTGCGCATGAATCACCCATACTTCCTCGCCAGTACGCTGGGGCTTGGCATTATTGCGCGCTACCCAACTCAGAATACCCTCATTAATGAAGGCGGCTTCAAATGGCATGGTGATGTATTCATTAAAGCGCAGCATCATGGTCCAGCACCCTTCGGTTATTGCTTTTTCGTGCAACCCGGTAATGGCAGGATCAATTGCTTTAGTCAGCGCAAGCGCTTGGGGCGCCGGTATCGCCAAAATCACCCAATCGGGCTGGTAATCGAGCAGGCCATGCTCTACTGTATGCAATTGCCACTTCTGTTGCAGTCGATTCAGGGACGTGATGGTGTGGTTGGTATGTATATCAAGGGACTGTGCCAAATGGTGGGCAGGCGAGGTCATCCACGGCGTACCAACATAGCGCGCATCACTGGGCTTACTGCTATGCCACGTTTGGTCTTCATAGACCCCAATTGGGGTATGCCATTGTGCCGCTACCCCTTGCTCAAGCCAAACCGCGAGTTGCTCCTGAAAAGCGGGATCGCGCGCAGTAAAGTAGCGCGCACCGTGGTCGCATTGCCAGCCGTCGGCTTTGCGTGTGCTCATGCGTCCAGCAACATTCCGGCTTTTTTCAAATACCGTGACCTGCATTCCTGCCTTGACTAAGACGCTCGCGAAACTCAGGCCAGCTAAGCCGGCGCCGATAACGGCAACCTGACTTTTTTCTTCTATCCTAGGTAGAATCAATGCCATATCGTATTTTTATGGGCGGAGTCTGAAATGAGTAATGTAGATAAGCGGTGTTGTGGTTCCGGCGTTTGCATTATCAACGAAGCAGGCGAGTGTTGGTGCGGCCAACGCTGGGATGGAACGAAGATGAGTTTTGTGCCACTGAATAGCACTTCAACAACCGAAGCAAGCCGTGATGGCCAAGCAGCCACTCCCAATCAAACGAATAACAAGGCTAGCCCGAAGACCTAGACTTGTAGCTTTGGTTCAGATGGAATGCATGAGCGGCCTGCTTGCTGCTCGGCTTGTTTTAGCCAGGTGGGCTTTGCACCCTTAGCGCTGTTGCCCATGTCGCGAAATTGTTCTGGAGTCAGCCTTTTCTCTAGGGCACCAGCTACGCAACTGCAATACGGAATAAAGTCAGCATCACTCACCTTATCACTCAACCGTTGGTGCATGGTGCCTTGCTGCTTAACGCACTGTTGGGTATAGCGCTCTTTTTGTTTTGAGCTGGCCTGTGCAAGTATTGGACTTGCATTAAGTAAGCAAACGCTTACTAAGAGTGCTCCAAGGGGTTTATAAATAGAGTGCATTTAGTATTCCAGTTAAAAACCTACTGTGAGCAATATTCTTACCGGGTAATGCTAGGGTAATTAGCGAAACCGTGCTGCCTTGTAACGCAGAAAGGCATTTCTACCAGCCAGAAGGGCAGTTAAAACGACAGCGATGGAGGAGAAGAATGATTTCATGAGGCTCTTTCTAGTTAAATTAAACAGCTTTTAAGGGAAAACCCTTATATCGACTATACGCCATTAACTAGCAGGGTGCAGAAGCCCATAAAACCCCAATTCCAGTAGACCTATTAAGGGCTTTGCAAGGCCTTTTGGATGTCGTTTGTAATGCTAGCGGGATCGTCTGCAGAGCCATAGCGGCGTATCACCTGCCCTTTGCGATCAAGCAAAAACTTCGTGAAGTTCCACTTAATGGTTTCCGTACCCAAAATGCCGGGGGCGGCATGCTTTAGGAATTGAAATAAGGGGTGGGCATTCTCGCCATTGACATCGGTTTTTTCAAATAGCGGGAAAGTAGTTTGATAGCGCGTACTACAAAATTGCTCGATTTCAGTAGCGCTACCCGGCTCCTGTCCGCCAAACTGATTGCACGGAAAGCCCAGGACTTCAAATCCGCGATCCTGAAACTGGGCATAGATGCTTTGTAGGCCAAGGTACTGGCTAGTGAAGCCACAACGACTGGCAACATTGACGATGAGCAGGACTTTGCCGATGTAATCGTTCATCTGTTCGGTATCACCATTCAATCGAGTGAGCTTAATATTTGGCAGCATGGGGATTTCCTTTGGTGGAATTGAGTCCATAAATACGGCGGTAGGAGTGGGCAGCTACCCCATTTTGCAGAGCCTTACGGACGGGTTTTGCGATCAGGTTAATGGCGGATTGCACTGCAGTTCGTTCGAACGCGGACGGAACCTTGCGGCCGATAAGTGGGTACGCCCAGTCGGGTAAATTGAGGAAACCTGCCTTGCTGACCAGTCGCACAAATGGCCGTGAATGCAAGCTACTGGGGTATTCGTCCAGCAGGGTTACTATTACGCGAGCCCGCTCGCCGAAGTGTAGCTCGGGTACGTAAGCGGTAATCGCCTTATCTGTATCGAACGCCGTATCAGGCAGATCAACTGCGCCGAGTCGATTTCCAATCAAGCGCATTTCGGCAAAATAACGGTCCGTATCGGCCTTTGCTAAATTAGGATTGCGATAGCATAGATAGGCGCGCATGAAGCTGCTGGTTTCAGTAAGGTGAACCCAATTCAATAAATGCGGATCACTGGCGCTGTAAGGCTTTCCAAATTCATCGGTACCTGTTATGTGCCCATGGATGCGGTTTACTTTGTCAATCATCTGATTGGCCATTGCAGTCGAGCCATAGGTGGTTGCGGCAATAAAAAAAGCAGTGCGTCCAAGACGACCCTGTAAATCCGCCCGAAAGCTAGAGTGATCCCATACTCCAGCGAGTGCACCTGGGTGCAATGCCTGTAATACCAGTGAAGAAATACCGCCAATCATCATTGCCATAAAGTCAGCATGCACTTCCCATGGCATGGAGTCGGGGCCGAGTAGGCCAGGATCGCCGGCAGGAGTTAGGAAGGCAGTAGGTGGACCACTTCCATCAACCAGTTGGCGAACCATTTGCTGAATAAAAAGATCAACCATCACGACCTTGATTCATTTAAATGAAGAAGATCAATGGAGCGTTGAATTTAAATCAACGCCGTCCTCGAGCAATTCATGAATTAAATCGAGGCGCAATCGCGGGTTATCTTGCATCAGTAGGTGATTTTTTTGGGAAACTGAAAGTGGTAGTATCTCTGCTAAGCGATTCGAGACCCATGCGCAATCAGTAAGGCGATAGGGCTCCTGAAACGGCAGCTGACTCTCACTAAGACCTTGTTTTTGTACTGAAGTAATAATTTCTGAAAGGAGGAGGGCGGCATCATTCAATTCATCCGGAATTGCCATGTTTGGATCTGCGGCAATGCACTGCACCTCGCCCATCCATAAACCATTTTTTTCGCGCCTCGACTGCAATAGTGAAAACCGCGCATGCCCTACAGAGCGTGTCATATAGAGGGCTGGCTGGATTGGATCAAATTCAATAATTTTGGCAAGGGTGCCAAACTCAGACAAGAGAATATTTGGCTTTGCTGGATCTTCTATTTCAGCGCCTTCCTCAATACCAACAATCCCAAAGAATTCTTGATTTTTAAAGCAGGATTTCATCATATCGAGGTAGCGCACCTCAAATATCTTGAGCGCAATGATGCCATCGGGAAATAAAACCGTTTGCAGCGGAAATAAGGGAGTCCAAAAGGGTTTTGTGAGATCGGTCATAGTTGCAATGTACAGGATCTAAGGCAATTCTGCAGTGGGGCTGGTGACGCCACTTAGAAAATGACCTTCGAGAGAATCGCCTCGTGGCGCATGGCCCATGTTGAAATGCCGGACTCTTGGTTATTTAAAATCTGCGCTGTAAAGTCAAGGCTAAGCTCTTGTGTTGCCTCTTTCACTTGCTGGTTTAAAACGGCGCCACCGCTACGGGTACGGTCAGTAAACATGCTGTGCGAACCACCTTCAAAAACAGCCAAGGCTTTGCGTTCACTGCCAATGGCTTCAAAAATAGCCAAGCGATCAGGGTAGCCGCTAAAGTAACCTGGAATTTGGATGTTGTCTTCAGTGGCTGTGATGTGCAAGGTAGGGAGGCGGACTGGTTGCAAGATCGATTCCATTGCATTTTGACCATAAAACCGCGGCGCTGAAATCAGGATGGCAGCTTTGATGCGGGGATCGCGCAGATCAACTGGAATGGCGTTACGACTAACGCGCGCGCCAGAGGCAAGTAGCGTGGTATTGGCCCCATACGAGTGCCCGGCAGCAATAATCTGATGCGGGTTGATTGCTTGACCCAAGGGATCGCTCAATATTTGCGTCAATGCAAAGCGTAAATCAAATACCCTAGCAAGCGCTTCTTGTTCTTGAGCTGCTTCTTGTAGTCTGGAGACCAAGTTAAAGGGGTTGCCAAACCAGATCGAGCGATCGCTGCCCACGTGCTGAACATGCAAGCTGGCTAGTCCATGGTTTGCCCAATAGCTTCCGAGGTAGCTATAACCGAGGCGCGATCCACCGATGCCATGGGAAAAAATAATGAGGGGCGCGGGAGCCGAAGAGGATGATGCTATTGGCTGGTAAAGCCGAATGGGTACAGGGCGCTCACGGGCATCATCAAACCAATCGAGATCGTAGATCTGAAATG
>CAWUTW010000038.1:0-3318 GCA_963925585.1 uncultured Polynucleobacter sp.
CCTCCCCAGCAGGTATCAATAGCAGCCCCTGGTTTCGCCGGATCAGGGGATTTCGCTTGGTCTATACGCCCCTAGTAGCGATCGTTATTTTTACCGTGATGATGACAATCATTCTGGGTACCTTGCAGATGCAGGAACGCAATCAGCAAGAAAATGCCCTGTTCGGGGAACTGTCTTTAGTAAAGCAACGGATTCAATTGCGCTTTGCTAACAATACCGAGGTGCTCATGTCGCTCAGCCGCGATTTGGGCAGAATAAACAGCGATGAAAAAACAAAAACAAATGCCTTAAAAGAAGCAGAATCGTTTCTACTGAACAACCGCGAAATTAGCCAACTCATTTGGCTAGATCGCGACAATCTGCGGCAATGGATGATGCCGCCGCAATCCCGAACCAATACCTGGTTTGATCAAGCACCGTTCGCCAAAGAGTTAAAAGCGCAGCTCAATAAAACCATTGAGCTCACGATTAGTACAAATCGCCCGGCATTTAGTAACTTCATTCAAATTGATTTACCGAATGATGAACCAATGGCAAAAGAACGGCGAACCATCTTTTGGCAAACCATACCGATAGGGCCAGATGGCGAAATCAGTGGTGTTATGGCGGTGCTTTACTCTGCTCAAGGCATTATGGAATACGTGATACCGCCCGAGTTAAAGGGCCTGTACCGCTTTAGCTTAACCACCGATACCGGTAAAGTGTTGGCCATCTCATCGGATCGCAATATGCCGCCACGCTCCTTAACCAATCAAACCAGCTTAGATCTTGGTATCTTGAGCCCCAATGCAATACTGCGCGTCGATACTTACCCAACACCCAGCAACCTTACATTTAAGATGCTACTCGGGGTGGTCATTGGACTAAGCGCATTCGTTATTTTGAGCTTGTGGTCCGTGATCAAACAAATGCAAGTCCGTCAATTGGCTGAATCCAGCTTACGCACGGAAACCAATTTTCGTAAGGCCATGGAAAACTCCACGCCGGTTGGCATCCGAGCGCACGATATGCAAAAGCGTATTACCTACGTGAACCGTGCCTTTTGTGAGATGACCGATTGGAGTTCAGAAGAGCTAATGGGTCTGCAGCCGCCCTTTCCTTTCTGGCCGGCAGATCAACAGGAATACCTGCTTAAAAAAATGGACTCGGCGCTCAACCCAAACTCCCAGCACGAAATAAAAGGCGGCATTGAGGGGGTGATACAGCGGCGCGATGGCAAGCGCATCGCGACGCGCACCTATATCGCACCGCTCATCAATGAAAAAGGTGAGCAAACCGGCTGGGTTACTTCGCTGGTGGATATCTCAGAGCCAAAACGCATTCGCGAAGAATTAGCTGCCTCGCAAGATCGCTTCATTACAGTACTTGAAGGCTTAGATGCTGCAGTTTCTGTGATCTCGATCGAAACAGGCGAGCTACTCTTTGCCAATCGGTTTTATCGGGAGCGGTTTGGCAATACCTCGCAAGGACATATTGATTTAGCCAATCACGAAATGGATCCTGCCCTGCTGCATGGCCTTGAAGACGACAATATCGACCCCCTAGCGGGCTTGCCTAGTTCTGAGCTCAATCAAATTCGGCAAACCGAGTCGCAAGAGATTCAACTGATTGGCGAGGAGGCGAAATGGTACGAGGTACGCCGCCGATTTATACCCTGGGTGGATGGTCATTTAGCCCAGCTTTTAATTGCGACAGACATTACCTTACGCAAAAATACCGAGGACTTGGCACGCCAACAAGAGGAGCGCATGCAATTTACAAGCCGCTTAACCACGATGGGTGAGATGGCCTCCTCACTGGCACATGAACTCAATCAGCCTCTTGCAGCGATTTCAAACTATTGCATGGGCGTGGCCAAACGCTTATCGGGTCAAGCAGATCAAACTTTATCTAAGGATTTGCTTCCTGCGCTCGAAAAAGCATCCCAACAAGCACACCGCGCTGGAACAATTATTCAGCGCATACGCGGTTTTGTGAAACGCAGTGAGCCGCAACGCAAAGATTCCGATATCGCCGAAATTGTGGATGATGCAGTCGGCTTAGTGGAGATTGAGGCCCACCGCCACCGCCTCACCATTGCGGTTGAGTTAGCCCCCAATCTTCCCAAAGTCAGCTTGGATCCCGTCTTAATTCAGCAAGTTTTGGTGAACCTGCTTAAAAACTCCTTGGATAGCGTACGCGAAAATGCGCCACTGTCATCCCGCTGGGCAGTGCCGCCGATCAAGATTAGCGCTGATTTGGAGACCAGTACCTTTCCAGCCATGCTGCGCATCCAAGTGGTGGATAGCGGTCCGGGAGTGGCAGATGGCGTAACTGAGCGCATGTTTGAGCCCTTTTTCAGTACAAAATCGGATGGAATGGGCATGGGGCTCAATATTTGCCGCTCGATCATCGAATCCCACCATGGCCGCTTGTGGGCCAAAAACCAGCATGATCCCGATAGCGGCAAGGCAGTAGGCTGCACCTTTACAATACTATTACCCCTGGAAACGGCGGAAACTGAAGCAAATGCTTTGGCTTAATGCGCATTTAGAAATACCAAGCGGAACTGACTGATGAACTTAATGAATACATCCAACCCCAATCCAACCGAAGTGGTTTACGTTGTGGATGATGACGAGGCGGTACGGGATTCCTTAACCTGGTTACTCGAGAGCAATGGCTATTTAGTCCGCTGCCATGCCAGTGCTGAGCGTTTTTTGCAATCCTTGCAAAGCACCGATAAATCGACCATTTCGTGTGTGATTTTGGATGTACGCATGCCTGGCATGTCAGGCCTTGAGTTGCAAGAGCGTCTCATCAGTGAAAACTTGCCCATGCCAATCTCATTCATTACTGGTCATGGCGATGTATCGATGGCCGTCACCACCATGAAAAAAGGGGCGGTTGATTTTATTGAGAAGCCCTTTAAAGAAAATGAGTTGTGTGCACTAGTCGAAAAGATGCTAACCAAAGCGCGTACCGATTACAGCCAAGCGAGTCAGCGCAAAACAACCCAAGGACTACTGAGTAAGTTAACCGGGCGTGAACGTCAAGTACTCGAGCGTATTGTTGCTGGGCGCCTGAATAAACAAATTGCAGATGACCTCGGTATCTCAATTAAAACGGTCGAGGCCCATCGCGCTAACATTATGGAAAAGCTCAACGTCAATACCGTTGCCGATCTCCTGCGTCTTGCCTTATCGGATGCGCAGCTGATTTAATTTCCTGTGTATTTTTATTTAGCGCTCTTTTTTCTTTTTTATGCCAGCCCAATTACTCGACGGCGTTGCCCTCTCTAAAAAAATCCGTACTGAAATTACAGCACGTGCGGCCATT
>CAWUTW010000039.1:0-6109 GCA_963925585.1 uncultured Polynucleobacter sp.
CCATGCGCGGGTAGTAGCCCTTCGGGCGCTCGTTTGTTTTGTGCTGGCTAACCTCTTGTTCTGGCCGGTATTCACGATATTCTCGCCACTGGAGTTACCCCTAGCCGCTTATGTGCGGGGCTTTACGGGTGAGCTGAGTATCACCGCGATGCTGCTCTTATGGACGGCTTATTCTTCGCCAAAAGAAATCCACGTTCCTGCACTGATGAAGGTTTGGATTGCGCTGGTTGCGATTGCTTTTTATCCGTTTGCTTTGGGCGTGGGTATGCTCGATCCCTATGCTTGGGGATACGGCTCAATCGTCTTATTGATTGGGGTGATTGCTACCGCCTTGATTGCATGGCTCGCCGGATCCAATCGGATTGCGATTATTTTGGCGCTGGCTATTTTGGCGTGGGCAGCAAGGTGGCATGAGTCTACCAATCTATGGGACTACATTCTCGATCCTTTCTTAGGATTGTGGGCCATTGGCTCACTGATTCGATCTGCTTGGCGCGCGCCCCCCGCACGGGCACAAGCGGGATACCTCTTCCGCAAGGGTTAAGTTGACTGTTGAAATACGTTTATTGAAGGACATAAAAAAACCAGCGACGCATCGCTGGTTTTTTGCTTTTATACCGCGGAACGAATTCCGCTGACTAGATACAACTTAGTCTGGAATATTGGCTTTACGAATCACAGGACCCCATTTATTGATCTCGCTATCGAGGTGGGTCTTGAGACCGCTCGCACTGACTTTGTCCATTGACACAACGTCAATATTCGAATCAGCCAAACGCTTCTTCACATCCGGATCATTCAAGGCTGCCTTGAGGGCGGTATTGAGTTTGGTTTGGATGGCCTGTGGAACATTTTTTGGTGTGTAAAGACCGTGCCATACCTTCACTTCAAAGCCTTTTAAGCCTTCTTGATCCAAAGTGGGAACGTTCGGCAATGCTGATAAACGTTTTGGTGTGGTGGTACCGTATACCTTGACGCGGTTGTCTTTGACAACATTAATCGTTTGGGTAGTTTGGTCGCACAACATGTCGACTTGGCCGCCCATCAGGTCGGTCAACGCAGGGCCGGTACCTTTGTAAGGTACGTTAGTAAGTCTTACGCCCAAACGGCTCTGAAACAAGAGGCCGCATAACTGCGATACAGCTCCAGGACCAGCATTAGCCATGGTTACTTTATTGCCGTTGGCTTTGATGTAAGCCTCGAGCTCTTTATAGTTGTTGGGTGGGAAATTCTTGCGAGCCAAAAGGAGCATAGGCACATCAACCACTTGACCGATGTATTCAAAATCGACAAGTGGGTCGTATGGTAATTTGTCATACAGCGCTTGTGCTGTAGCCATGCCCATGTGGTGCAAATAAATAGTGTAGCCATCTGGCGTAGCACGCGCTACTTTAGCGGAGGCTACTGTGCCGCCAGCGCCGGGGGCGTTCTCAACCACAACCGTAGTACCTAACGATTTACCCATTGGAATCGCGATCAAACGGGCTACGATGTCAGTAGGGCCACCGGCTGCGAAGGGAACAATAAGGGAAACCGGTTTGTTGTTTGGCCAGTTCGTTTGTGCAGTAGCAATATTGCTAGCAATTAATGCACTGGCGCTGACGATGGCAGCAAATCCAGCCAATACTGTTTTATTCAATTTCATTGGGATCTCCATTTTTTTATGCCCTGTAATTTTGCCATTTTTGCTGCCTACCGGGGCATTAGTGTTTACCAGCAAGCACCAATAGACGTTTGGCCAAAAGAACGACGGGACGATCAATCATACGACCGTTTAGCTTGACTACCCCACCTTTTGAGGCTTTATCGGCCTCAATCACTTGATTTGACCAGTGCAATTCCGCCTCGGTGGGCGTAAATGCTTTAGAAACGATGGGGACTTGCGCCGGATGAATGCAGAGCTTTGCGCCAAAGCCGAGCCTTTTTCCCCGCAGTGCATCGGCCATAATGCGGTCGATATCGTCGGTTACGGTGGTAACGCCATCCACGGGCGGGGCAATTTCAGCGAGGCGCGAGGCCAAGACCAGCCCAAAGCGCGCTACGTGTAACTCAGTCTCTTGTGCATCGCACACCATACCAAGGTCGGCTTGCAAATCAATGTTGCCCAGAGCCAGGCGAATGACTTGCTGCGCATTAGCAATCGCATCAATCTGCTGCAGTCCGCGTGCAGTTTCAATCATGGGGATGATGGCAGTAGTGGGTAAGACCTCTGCCGCACCATTGATCTGGTCTATTGATTCGCTTTTGGGAATGAGTAGGCAAGCAATCGCCAGTTCTTCAACCAACATTAAGTCTTCACCGTAAAAGCGCGTGCCGGGGGCATTCGAGCGAATCACAATGCGCTGGCGCTCCTCAGATGAAAAACCAGGCCATGCTTTCTGAATGGCCGAGCGAGCTGCTACTTTGTCTTCTTCCGCTACTGCATCTTCCAAATCAATGATGATGGCGTGGGCACCGCTACCCAGGGCTTTGGCAAATCGCTCGGGCCGATTGCCGGGAACAAATAAAAAAGTGCTGGCATAGCCAATGGGATTGTCAAGCGGATTCATGGCGTTCCTGTTTTTGGGCCCAATAAAAAACTGACCTTCGTTTGATTGCGAATATTCCACAATGCATCGATGGCACTGGTTATCTCAAGTGGGGTAGCACCGCCACTGAAGGCCGCTAAGCGCAGCGCCTTATCAGTAATCTCAGAGCGCGATAGCGTATTGCCAGGATCGCCCTTGGGCTCATCCACGCGACCATGCAATTGGCGTCCGTCTTTCAGAATCACCGTTACCTTACCAATCCAACGCTTGGGGTAGGCCGCATCAATTTCGGGATCCAGTTCCATTGTGACCCGATCGCGCAAGGCGCAGATTTCAGGATCGCTAAAGTGATCGGCAAATTCTTGAAGGCCTGCAAACTGATAATGCGCAATGATCGCCAGCACCGTGCCCATTGAGAACTTCGATTGGTGCACGGTGGCGGGATGGGTAACGGGACCCAAGACGTCAATCGCCCCTTGGTGGACATGCGTAATGATGCGATCAATGTCTTGCGCTTGAATGTTATTCGATTGCATCGTGTGCAAAAGAGCATCGGCAGCAGGGTGGGTATGACGGCAAGAGGCATGGTACTTAAAACTGGTTTCTGCACTGGCCCAGCGTGTGCCCAGGCGATCGACTAAGCAGTTCGGATCGGCATCACTTGACATTCCGGCAGCTAAACCCTGTTTGCCTTCCAAAATGTGCTGCGCTCCCGTAAATCCGCCTTGCGCCAAGTAGGCAGCCATCAATCCGGTTCCTGCAGCGTGCGCAGTGTGCAGTTGCTTCGAGTCTGCGGCGTCGCGCAAGAATTCCCAAAGACCAGCCGATTGGGTTCCCGCAGAACCAAATGCATGCAACATTTGCTCCGGGCTGAGTTTCAGAAGATGGCCGACCGCAGCAGCAGATGCCAAGGAGCCAGCAGTGCCTGTCGTATGAAATGTTTTGTAGTGTGAGCGACCTAAAAATTCGCCCACACGAATGCCTACTTCATAACCCGCGATTGCCGCCGTCAAAAATTCAGTCCCCGAGCGACCCAGTGCTTGCGCGCAAGCGAGTGCAGGGGAGAACACGACGGTCGCTGGATGAAATACCGAACTATTGTGTAAATCGTCTTGCTCAACTACATGCGATGCCGCCGCATTGGACATCGCCGCTAAATAAGGGCTACTGCTACTGCGGTGAACCAGGATTTCCGATGGGCCGCTTATTGGCCCCATCTGCTCTACAAAGCCGGTCAGAATTTCGACTGGCGCAGCGCCTTTACCGGCAACGGCAGAACCGAACCAATCCACCAGCAAGTCTTCGCCGCGGCGCATAACCTCTTTTGGAATATCCGCTGGCTTTAGGGTTGCCGCAAAGTCGGCCAATACCTTGGAGTAATGAATCGCGCTCATATTAATTTAGCACCGCTGTCGCTTGCATGGTTAACCACCCTTCGTGATCCTGCGCCCAGACGCGAATGGTCTTGCCGCTGGGGTCAAGCGCCAAGTCCGGGGTAGCTGAAACAGTGAAGGGGTTGATGTCAAAGGTCGGCCGGATTGCACGAAACTCAAAGCGTTTCAATGTAGACCCAGCAATGGATTGGCGTACTAAGTCAACCAAAAAGGTTGCAATTAAAGGACCATGGACAATGAGGCCTGGATAGCCTTCCACTTCCGTAACATAGCGCCGATCGTAATGAATGCGATGGCCATTAAACGTGAGAGCAGAGTAACGAAATAGCAAGACATCATCGGGATGGATGATCTTGGTCCAGGTAGCATCGCTTGGCGCTGCAGTGGGTGCAACGGGTTTATCGTCCGGCGCAGGCGCATCGCGATACACAATGTCGTGCTCTTCCGTGAGTGCAATGCCCGCTGCGTTGCTAATCTCATGGCGAACTAAGACGAAGATGAGATCGCCCGTGCGCCCCGATTTATGGGTGACGGATTGGATAGTGGAGGTGCGCTCAATGGCATCGCCGACTACCAGCGGTTTGATCCATTCTAGGCGACCACCAGCCCACATTCGGCGGGGCAGGGGTACTGGCGGTAAAAAACCACCGCGCTTGGGGTGACCATCAGGGCCAATTTCCGATTGACGGGCATGGGGTAAAAAATAAAGCCAGTGCCATAGTTCAGGTAAGAAAGCCCCAATTGTGGGCATTGGGTCGGGTCGATCCAATGTAGCTGAGAGCGCCCTAACTGGCGCAGCAGTAACCGCATCCGAGATGGATTCGGATTTACCAATCCACTCCTGCAGGTTTTTAATGGTTTGATCTTCAATTCGCATCACCCTATTATGCAATGGGCGATGCAGTGGTGATGCGCTTTTATCCTAGCCAGCCTAAGAAAAGCCCAGCAAACGCGGCGCTCGCTAAGACCGTCATAATGCCCAGCTGAAAGTGCATTAGGGCAATGGCCGCCGCAGCGCAAATTAATACCGATGGTATTGATACCGCCCCAGCAAAGCCAGAAGGAAAGAATACGTGGTACGCAAAAAACAGGCCCAAGTTCACAATCACGCCGACCACAGCAGCGGTGATCGCGGTCAAGGGTGCAGTAAAGCCTAATTTGCCGTGCGTGGACTCAATCAATGGCCCGCCAATTAAAATGAATAAAAAGGACGGTAAAAAAGTAAACCAGGTGGCAATGCACGCCGCTACAGCGCCACTCCAAAACGCCATATCTGGTCCGAGTGTTGTTTGAACGTGCCCTGCAATATAAGCAACAAACGCAAGTACCATAATGAGCGGCCCAGGCGTGGCTTCCCCTAAAGCAAGTCCATCGATCATTTGACTGGCGGTGACCCACTGGTAGTGTTCGACTGCGCCCTGATAGACATAGGGCAGCACTGCGTATGCACCGCCAAAGGTGAGCAAGGCGGCTTTGGTGAAAAACCAAGCCAGTTGTGGATAGAGGGCCTTCCAACCAAAAAAGAGAATCAGCGCTGCAATCGGCAGAATCCATAAGAGCGCACCCACCACACCTTTTTTCATCGTGCTTTGAATACTAAAAATAGCGTGCTCCGGCGTTGGTGTGTTATCGCCAATGATGGCATCGCTACTTCCCTGTGAACTGACCGTGTCAACGGTATGCGCTTTCGGGCTAAAAATAGCGGGGTATTTTTTTCCACCCCAAACACCAATCAAGGCAGCGCAGATCACAATGATCGGAAAGGGAACATTAAAAATAAAGATGGCAATAAATGACAGGCCGCTAATGAACCACAGGGCGCGGTGCGCCAGTGCCCGCCGACCAATCTTGAGGGCGGCGTATAAGACGATTGCAGTCACTGCAGGTTTGATGCCAAAAAAGAGGGCGGCGATCCAGGGTGTCTGACCAAATGTCAGATAGACCCAGCCCAGGCCAATGAGGATCAATAAGGAAGGTAGTACGAAAAGGACCCCAGCCAAAATACCGCCGATACTGCGGTGCATTAACCAGCCGATGTAAGTCACTAATTGCTGCGCCTCGGGTCCGGGCAGCAGCATGCAATAGTTCAGCGCATGTAAAAAGCGCCGTTCTGAAATCCAGCGGCGCTTTTCAACTAACTCGGTATGCAGAACTGCGATTTGACCTGCAGGCCCACCAAAGCTAATA
>CAWUTW010000040.1:0-2576 GCA_963925585.1 uncultured Polynucleobacter sp.
CTGGCTCAGGCTGGCTTGATGAAATTTGATGTAGAGAATTTATTCGCCATTTACGTTCCCAAAGGAACGTCACCCAAGATCATTAATCGCTTGGAAACTGAATTACGCCGGATTATTACCAATCCCGATTTAAAGCAACGCGTTGCCAATCAGGGTATTTTTCTGCAGTTTGAAAATGCCGGCAGGCTGGCTGAGGTTACCAATGCGGAGCATGACAAGTGGGGCAAGATCGTCAAATCAGCCAATATCAAAATCGATTAATTCATGATGGATATCTCTCACCCCTCCGGTTTTGGCAGAACCCCGGTCTTAGCCCGTAATGCAGTTGCTAGCTCCCAGCCCTTAGCGACTCAAGCCGGATTAGAAGCGCTACAACTGGGTGGCAATGCAGTAGATGCTGCCCTGGCTACTGCAATTACTTTAACCGTGGTTGAGCCCACTATGAATGGGCTTGGTGGTGATGGATTTGCGCTGATTTGGGATGGCAAAAAACTACACGGTTTAAATGCATCGGGCCGAGCACCAGCCGCATGGACACCCGAGTTCTTTGCAGGAAAATCGGCAATGCCATTGATCGGCTGGGACACGGTAACCGTTCCTGGCATGGTCTCGGGCTGGGTTGCGCTTTCCAAAAAGTTTGGGAAATTACCCTTCGCCTCATTGTTTAAACGCGCGATTGCATATGCCGAGAATGGCTTTCCCGTTTCGCCCGTGATTGCTCGGCAGTGGCGCGAGGCCATTCCCATTCTCCAAGGTCAACCGGGGTTTTTAGACTCCTTCACGATTAATGGCAGGGCTCCACTCGCCGGAGAAATCTGGCGTTTCCCCGCCCAAGCCAAAACCTTGCGCGCTATTGCTGACAGCACCGGCGAATCGTTTTATAAGGGTGCGATTGCGCAAGCGATTGTTGATTTTTCACAAAAAACGGGTGGGTCTTTTTCCCTAGCCGACTTTGCTGCGCATGAAGCCAACTGGGTTGAGCCACTGGATTTCAACTACAAGGGCTATACCCTTTCTGAGATTCCGCCCAACGGCAGTGGAATCATCGCTCAGATGGCATTGGGAATCTTAGATGCATTAAATGCCACGCAGTATCCACGTTACTCTGCGAAGCGCATCCATCTTCAAGTTGAATCGATGCGACTAGCCTTTGCGGACGCCTATGCGCATGTTGCTGACGCGGGCTCGATGCATATGGATCCGCGCGCACTATTAAATCAAAAATACCTTGCTCGTCGTGCTGCATTGATTGACCACAATAAAGCCGGGCAATACACCAGTGGTGATCCGCATTCGGGTGGCACGGTGTATTTGTGCGCCGCGGATGATTCCGGAATGATGGTGTCCTACATCCAATCCAACTTCAAAGGATTTGGCTCGGGCGTGGTTGCGCCAGGCGGTATTGCACTCCATAACCGCGGGATGAGCTTTAGCCTTGTGCCGGGACATCCCAATCAGGTAGCCCCAGGCAAGCGACCATTTCACACTATCATTCCTGCTTTTTTAAGTAAAGAAAATAAGCCGGTCATGGCTTTTGGCGTAATGGGTGGAAACATGCAACCGCAAGGTCACTTGCAAATGCTCATGCATTTTGTCGACGATCAGCTCAATCCCCAAGCGTGCTCGGATTCGCCGCGCTGGCGTATTGATGATGCGGGAAAGCTCACCGTAGAGTCTTCTATGCCATCGGCTGTTATCGATGGCCTGCGCCAACTTGGTCACGATGTCACGGTAATGCCCAAGGACAGCCTGGATTTTGGAAGTGCTCAGGCCATCGCCCTGATTGGCGAGAATGCGTCTGGTGGCTATATTGCCGGCAGTGATCACCGCCGCGATGGCATTGCTGCTGGGTTTTAATTGCCTTAGCCTTAATCACTTCAACTACCTGTTTTTTTATGTAGGTCCATAGGGTAGAGCCACCTAATACCTTAATTTGCACTTATTTGGTGCAATTTTATGGGTAATTCCCTTGCTGATTCCCCATAATGACGCATCAATTAAAGGAATAGGCCATGGATTCGTTTAAGACCGGTAGTGATGCGTTGTTTATTTTGATGGGTGCCATTATGGTGCTCGCGATGCACGCAGGCTTTGCATTTTTAGAGCTGGGTACGGTGCGTAAGAAAAACCAAGTCAATGCACTAGTCAAAATCCTGGTTGATTTTGCTGTCTCCACCATTGCCTATTTCTTCATTGGCTACAGCATTGCTTACGGCGTCAACTTCTTTTCCGGCGCTGAAGTACTCGCTCAGAAAAATGGCTATGAACTCGTCAAATTCTTTTTCTTGCTGACTTTTGCTGCAGCAATTCCGGCGATTGTTTCAGGCGGCATTGCCGAGCGTGCCAAGTTCAATCCTCAACTGATTGCGACTTTTTTACTCGTCGGTTTTATTTATCCCTTCTTTGAAGGCATTACCTGGAATCAACAGTTCGGCATCCAAGCGTGGATTAAAGAACTCACCGGCGAAGAGTTCCATGATTTTGCGGGCTCCATCGTGGTTCATGCCATGGGCGGTTGGATTGCCCTGCCAGCCATTCTGCTCCTTGGCGCGCGCCGTGGTCGCTACACCAAAGAC
>CAWUTW010000041.1:0-20246 GCA_963925585.1 uncultured Polynucleobacter sp.
TACGTCATTATTTTGGCCAAATTCAAGCCCAAATTAATGCCTCCTCTGTCAATGGAAGAGCGTAAAGTTCCCTTGCCGATGAGCTATACCGAGCTGGGTGAAAAGATTAGTCAGAACGTCATTCCTGCTATTTTGATTGCCCTGAAGGGTAAGCGTAATCTGCATGTACGCCCTGCTGAGCTACTTCAATCTTTGATGATTGCGCTGCTGCCTCTCTTGGTTTTTGCCATCTTTACCGGCTCGATTTACAAGGTGGTCACCGTCCCAGTGGAATCTGTTGCTGGAATGGAATTAATGCAGATGGGTGATGCGGGTAGTGGCGTAGCTGCCGAAGAGTCGAGCAGCGGCCTGTCGTTGCCTCCGGGCGCTGAGAAAGCCGATAGCGGCGGCCTGTCGTTGCCTCCGGGCTCAGAAGAAGATAAGCCAGCAGCAGCTCCTGCAGCGCCGGTGATGAGTGCGGATGAAACCAAGGCCGCTGAAGCTGCAGCTGCAAAAGCGCTCGAGCCGCGTGATGCGCCAACCTGGTTCTGGGTGATGACCGCGATCTTTGCGGCCATGCTGGCGATTTATTACATGCTGCTCACCTGGGTACGTCTAGAGATCTTCAAAATGCTCTTGGGCTCCTTCTTCCCATTGGCGGTAATGATTTTGTTTGTTTTGGGCTCGATCGTGTTTGGCCTTGCGACACCGACCGAAGCGGCTGCAATGGGAGCGATTGGTGGCGTCATCTTAGCGGCAGCCTACAAGCAGCTCAATATGCGCGTTATTCGGGAATCAGTGTTCTTGACCGCAAAAACAGGTGCGATGGTCTGCTGGCTCTTCGTCGGATCCTCGATCTTCTCAGCAGCGTTTGCCCTGCTCGGCGGTCAAACTTTAGTTGAGAAGTGGGTCTTGTCCCTGGGCCTCAGCCCAATGGAGTTTTTGATCCTGGCTCAGGTCATCATTTTCTTCCTTGGCTGGCCCCTCGAGTGGACTGAGATTATTGTGATCTTCATGCCGATCTTCGTACCTCTGCTCGATGACTTTGGTATCAATCCGTTGTTCTTTGGCCTCTTGGTTGCGCTGAATTTGCAAACCGCATTCTTATCGCCACCCGTAGCCATGTCAGCCTTCTATCTGAAGGGCGTTGCGCCTCCACACGTAACCCTCAACCAAATTTTTGCTGGCATGATGCCATTTATGGGAATCCAGATCCTCGCGATTGTATTGCTCTATACCTTCCCAGCTATCGGCCTTTGGCTGCCCGAAGTGCTTTACAAGTAATCGCTAATATCTTTATGAGAACCCCGTGCAAGCGGGGTTTTTTATTGCTCAGGTCAAACGTAATCAAGAGCACTTAAAATACCTTCATGGTGAGAATAATTCAGCGCAACTCGGTATTGCTTCGCGTTCTTAAATGGATGGTGTTCGGCGTTGCTGGGCTCATTGCCTTGGTGGCCTGCCTTGTTTTAATCTATCTTACCTCAACCAAAAATAATCCTTCTGGCATTAATCGCCTGCTGGGCCTCAATGATGCTGTCAGTATTGGCTTTGATGCCAGCGACATTCCCCACATCAAGGCGGCTACCGCGGGTGACGCCTTATTTGCACTTGGTTATTTGCACGCAACTGAGCGCTCGTGGCAAATGGAAATTAACCGCAGATTAGCGGCGGGCCGTTTGTCGGAAATTCTGGGGGAAGATACCCTAAAAATTGATCGCTTCATTCGTACCGTCGGAATTAAACACAGTGCCGAGCGGCAATATGAGGGCTACCCAGTAGAGGCTAAACGCCTATTGCAATCCTATGCCGATGGCGTGAATGCAGGCAATGCGAAATTGGGCTGGGCCTTGCCGCTCGAGTATTTCATAACGCGCTCAAGGCCCGGCCATTGGTCACCGACCGATAGCGTTGCGTGGATGCTGATGATGGCAATGGATTTGGGTGGCAACTGGCATAAAGAGTTACAGCGTTTGGAGTTATCGCGCGATCTGAGCACGGCGCAAATTTGGGAAGTCCTGCCACCGTACACGCAAGGCAACCCCGTAACTAAAATGGATTTTGCGGCCTTATATAAAAACATGGGTATTTTTGCCAGCACCGATGCCAGCAAACCCATTAAGCCTCTGGGTATTCAGGATGTGCGGCAACCGGATACTAGGCAAGATCGTTTATTACATGCGCTATTGCCAGGCGGTATTGAGGGCATTGGCTCCAATAACTGGGCACTCAGTGGTAAACGGACAGCCAGCGGTAAGCCGCTCCTCGCCAATGATCCGCACTTGGGTTTAACGGTTCCGGCACTGTGGTACTTTGCGCGCTTGCAGGCACCGGGGATCAATGTCATTGGCGCCACCCTGCCAGGCATTCCGGCGGTGGTACTCGGCAGAACGGAGAGTATTGCCTGGAGTTTCACCAATACCGGCCCAGATGTGCAAGACCTTTTTATCGAAGAGCTGAACCCCGCCAATCCGGGCCAATACCGCACCCCCGATGGCATGGCTGCATTTTTGGTCCGCGAGGAAGTCATTGAGATTCGCAATAAACCTGCGCACCGTTTCATTGTCAAGCAGAGCCGCCACGGGCCCATCATCTCGGAGTCCTATGATCGCGCGCGGAATTTAATCAACACCGATCGCTTTGCTTTGGCTTTACGCTGGACTGCGCTTGATCTCGACAATCAATCAGTGGTCGGCTTACTGGACATGAATCGCGCCACGAATTTAGAGGCGTTCAAAAAAGCATTGCGCAAGAACTACGCGCCCATGCAAAACGTTGTGATGGCCGATACCGCTGGCAATATTGCATTTCAGGCAGCCGGGGTTGCACCCAAACGTATCCTCCATCAAGGCCTCTATGGGGTTGCACCAGCCCCCGGCTGGGATAAGCAATATGACTGGCAAGGCTATATTCCATTTGATCAGTTGCCTGCAGTAGAAAATCCCGAGCAAGGCTGGCTTGTGACCGCCAATCAACAAGTCTTGGCCGCCAATGATCCTAATCCGCTTACCAGCGATTGGGAGCTGCCATTTCGCTATGAGCGTATTACAGCCTTACTGCAAGCAAAAGCACAACATGACTTTGCATCGATGCGAGCCGTGCAAGGCGATACGCTCTCGCTCGCAGCAACGCCGCTACTCCCCCTCTTTAAGGCAACGCAGTCTACCCATTCAAGCGCATCAGCAGCCAAAGCCATCATTGCCAGCTTTGATGGGGATATGCGCATCGATAGCGGTGGTGCCCTGCTCTTTAATGCGTGGGTAGATCAACTGACGCGCCATTTGTTTGCACGCCTAGGGGATTATTTTTCGTTTGAATATGGCAAGCGCCATTTTAGAAATGCCTTACTGGAGCAGTTATCCAACCCCAACAGTCTCTGGTGCGACTCACCCAAAACAGAAGCTATAGAGAACTGCGTGCAGGCATCACAACAGGCGATGGATAAAGCGCTGGAATACGTCAGCGCGCAATACGGCAGTGATCCAGCTAATTGGAAATGGGGGAATGCGCATATCGCGGTATCGGAGCATCGCCCTTTTATTCGAGTACCTTTCTTAAATCGCTTCTTTAATATTACGACCCCGTTTCCGGGGGATGGATTTACGATCAATGTCGGTAGGCCAGAGCTCGGTAAACACAAAAACCCCTTTGAGACTAAACAAGCAGCGAGCCTGCGAACCGTGTTTGATTTGGCCGACTTAGAACAATCAACCTTCATCTATCAAGCGGGGCAATCGGGCTGGGTTCAAAGCAAGCTCTATCGCAACCTCACCCCCTTGTGGGCAGACAATCAAGCACTGCCACTGCAAATGAAACCTGCCACGATTCGGCGCCAACTCGAGCTCAGACCAAATTAGGTCTATTGGGGTTTAAAATAGAAATACACATTTATTGAGGGGTTTTACGATGAAAAGATGGATGGCGATCGCGGTCTGCATAACCGCCCTACCAATTTCAAGCGCCTTCGCAGCTTGGCAAGAGATTGGCTCCAATGAACAATCCACCGTGTCTTTAGATATCGAGACCCTAAAAAAAGATGGTGACAAAGCGCAAATCATATCCATGCTGGACTTTACTAAGCCTGGTGTAGACCCGAAAACAAAAGAGCCGATTCGTTCCATCATTGGGCTAAACGAATACCTTTGCGATAAAGTTCAATTCCGTCCAATTGAATACAAAGTCTTTTCGGGTAACAAAGGTGAAGGTAAGGTCGTTGCGGATATTAAATCCCCAGACAGTCCATTTGAAGCGATCACCAGCGGCTCATGGGCTGCGGGAGTCTATAGCATTGCCTGCCGAGCCAAATAAACAACGGCTCTTTCCTCAACTTTGCCGTTGCATGGTGTGGCATAGCTTGACCTATACGCTCATTATTGGCTTTAGTATTTTCTTCTTATCGGGTTGCGCCCTGCCCTTAGCAGCCATCGGTAGTGCCGGCACAGCAACTGCCGGCGCCGCAGGAGGGGCGGTAGCGACTGCAGCAGTAGCCAACCCTAGCACAGCAATTAGCGTTGCCTCAACCGTGACTACCGGCAAATCCCCTCTAGAACATGCCGCCTCTGAGGCGACCAAAAAGGAGTGTAATTTTTTAAATCTACTGGGACCCAAACCCGTTTGCCAAGAATTTGTAATGCCGCCCATCATGGATCACAGCCAAGAAATGATAGGCATAGCCGATCGACCGGCAGATCAAACAACGCCTGCGCCCGGTAGATAAACTAAATACGTGCATGCTCTATCGCAAGGGTACTGCTTAATTCCCTGAGAGGGGCTTTAACAGCCCACGCAAATCATTGTGATCCAGCGTATGCATCAGCTCCAGTAATTCACCTAATTCTCCCTTCGGAAAGCCTTTGCGGGCAAACCACGAAAGGTAATCTCCGGGTAATTCTGAAAGGGTACGACCCGCATACTTGCCATAGGGCATTTTCATGCGAACAAGCTTTTCAAGGGATTCTGGGGTCACTATGGTGCAGAGGGGAATTTGGGGTGGCTGATGGGGTTCGAACCCACGACAACTGGAATCACAATCCAGGACTCTACCGCTGAGCTACAGCCACCGTAGAAGAAATGTGATTATAGCTTTTTGTCGGCTTTTAGCCAAAATTTACTGGTCGGCCAAATAGAGCCTAATCTGAGCTGCTTTTTAGGGCAAACACGCCATGTAAAAGCGCTTGATTTCAGGGTCGCAACGCACATCCTTAAGAACGATCGGTCGCTCCAAAGAGATGCCCTCAATCGAGCGGCAGCGGCTGAGTGCAACGTACACTTGGCCTGAGGCAAAGGTCCCGGAGGATAGATCGACCTTTACTTTATCGAGGGTCTTGCCCTGGCTTTTATGGATGGTCACAGCCCAGGCCAGCATCAACGGCATTTGCTCATAGGAGCCAATCACATTGGGTTTAATTTTCCCCGACACCATATCGTGGTCATACTTATACGACTCCCATTTAAAAGGCATTACCTCAACCGTATTGGTATAGGCTCCGTTAGGGATCTTGACTTTAATTTTATCTTTGCCGATTTCATGCACAATGCCAATGCTGCCATTGACCCATTTTTTTGGAAACCCATTGTCATTGGCCGTAAACATCACCTTCGATCCTGGCTTTAGGGTTAAGTGCATGGGCGAGGGTAAATTGCGCTCATCCACATTGAACTTGCCTTCGAGCTTACCGGTAAAGCTAGTAGCATCGCTCGTCAGGTTTTTTAGCTCGCCGTGGTTAATCATGTCTGCTCTGGCATTGGTCGTGGTCAGCGTAATCGTCAATGGATCAGGCTCTGCCGCTTTAGTAAAGCAGGCATCGTTGATGACTTCTAATGCCACCTCAATGTCTTCATTGATGCGGATTTGATTGAGCAGCTGCGCAAAATGAATATCCTTTTGCCGAAAGATTTTAGTGAGCTCAATCATCGTAATTTCTTTGCGGTGCAATGCCATGGCGCAAAAGAAATACGGACCCTCATAGCCACGCTCATGCAGGATGTGCATATCACTGCTCGACACAACCGGCGGTAATTGAAATAAATCACCGACAAACATCACCTGTATACCCCCAAATGGCTCACCTTTTTGGGGACCGTTTTCACGCAAAAAGAGGTCAATTGCATCCACAATATCGGCGCGTACCATCGAGATTTCATCAATGATCAGGAGGCGAATGTCCTTATACAGTTGGCGCTCACGCGAGGACCGTAATGGCTTGATGTCCTCTTCTGGAAAAATTAAGCGTGGCGGCAGGCGAAAGAAGGAATGAATCGTGACGCCACGCACCTGCAGTGCTGCAACCCCCGTAGGAGCGAGAACCACAACATTGCCAACAATGGTTTTACGCAGGTGGCTAATTAAGGTGGTTTTACCCGTGCCGGCCTTACCGCTAATAAAAATATAAGGATCACCTCGCTCCACTGCATCAAAGGCCAATTGGTAGTCGGGGGTAATCTCCAGTTCGAGATCGGCGCCCTGGTTTTGTACTGCGCTCATGAATGTAGCGCCGAGACAGCATCAATCTCAAACGCAGCCCAATCCCCTAGCTCCAAACTAGCCTCAAGAAAAAATTCAGCAATTGCCGCTTTGCTCTGTACCTTAGCCAAAGCATGGTGATCCGATAGGCGCTGGCGCCAATAGCGCGAACCCGCCCTGCCATGCGCTAAACCAAGAACATGCCGCGTAAAGGCGCCAATGTAAAACGGCTTGCCTTTACTCTGGCATTCATCAAACCAGCGCCATACTTGATGCACTAAGCCAATTTGTACGCGATGCCACTCAGACTCGCTAAAGAGATAACCTGCAGCCTCTCCATTGGTCTCGAGTAAGTCATCCCAGCCCAGTAGCATGGCTGGAAAGTGGTACGCAGCGCGCCCCACCATAAAGCCATCAAAGTCATGCCAGTGGCCCGCAATTTGGTCGTTGTTCTCTAGACCGCCATTCAGCAGAACGGCCACATTTGGAAACTGCTTTTGAAGATCCAAGCGCAATTGCGCTGCCACGGCATAGTGCAACGGAGGCTTGCTACGGTTTTCTTTAGGCGAGAGGCCCTTTAATACGGCGTTACGCGCATGCATGGTGACCTGATGCGCGCCAGCATCGGCCACTGCTAACATAAAGTTCAGCGCAAACTGATAGTCTGCCTGATGTCTACTGGCATCCATGTGATCCAGGCCCAAGCGATGTTTTACCGAGATTGGCAAATCGCATGCGGCCCGCATAGCCCGAACGCAGTCGGCTACTAATTGCGGCTCTGCCATCAGGCAAGCGCCAAAGGCGCCGCGCTGAACCCGCTCTGAAGGGCAGCCGCAATTGAGATCGATTTCGTCATAGCCCCACTGAGCTGCTAAGTCTGCTGCTTTCGCAAGGTCGGCTGGCTCACTGCCACCCAGTTGCAGCACTACCGGGTGCTGTTCGTCGGAATAATCCAGATGACGCGGCACATCGCCATGCAGCAATGCACCTGTAGTCACCATTTCGGTATAAAGAACAGCGTGCTTAGACAGTTGCCGGTGGAAAGAGCGGCAGTGTCGATCGGTCCACTCCATCATCGGCGCAACGGCCAAACGCTTCCCTCCTGGATTAGCTTGGTGTTCGTTGTCGGATTGCGTCATTGCATCTGAATCCATTGGATTTCTATCATTCGCTTCATGCCATTATCCAGTACCACTCTACTTCATGCAGAGAGAAAACCCACCCGAATGAACTGACCCCCTTGGTTGGACTTGATGTCCAACTTTTGGGGGTCAGTTCAGAAGGTGGCTTTTCTGATGCAGCTTTAGTATCCTACTCGCGCGAAGCCTTTTTGCGATCATGCTCTTTTAAGTAACGTTTGCGCACGCGAACGCTTTTGGGGGTTACTTCAACCAACTCGTCGTCGCTAATGAACTCAACCGCATATTCCAGAGTCAAGTCAATTGGGGTCACTAAGCGAACCGCTTCATCGGTACCAGAGGAGCGCACATTGGTTAGCTGCTTACCTTTAATCGGGTTTACAACCAGATCGTTATCGCGGCTATGAATACCAATCACCATGCCTTCGTATACGGGGTCACCATGCTTCACAAACATACGGCCACGGTCTTGCAATTTCCAAATAGCGTAAGCCACTGCTTCGCCATCATCTTGACTGATCAGCACACCATTATGACGTTCGCCCAAAATACCGTCTTTCGCAGGTGCATAACAATCAAAAGTATGACTCATCAAACCATTGCCACGGGTCATGGTCATAAAGTCACCCTGAAAACCGATTAAGCCACGGGCAGGAATACGGTACTCCAGACGCGTGCGCCCTTTTCCGTCGCTCACCATATCTTGCAACTCACCTTTGCGCTTGCCTAAATCTTCCATCACGGCACCTTGGGTAGCGTCTTCGACGTCAACCGTTAAATTCTCATACGGCTCCATCTTCACGCCATTCTCTTCATGGAAAACGACACGTGGACGAGATACTGCCATTTCATAGCCTTCGCGGCGCATAGTCTCAACAAGAATAGTGAGGTGCAATTCACCACGACCTGATACTTCAAACACAGTATCGTCAGCAGTTTCTTTTACGCGCAATGCCATATTGGACTTCAATTCACGATCTAAGCGCTCGCGGATCTGACGGCTAGTCACAAACTTACCTTCACGGCCTGCAAATGGGCTAGTGTTCACCATAAAGTTCATGGTTAAGGTTGGTTCATCGATCTTCAGCATAGGTAATGCTTCAGGCGTATCCACTGCACAGACAGTGGTCCCAATAGCTAACTCTTCAATACCGTTAATCAATGCAATATCACCAGCAAAGGCTTCGTCAACAACCTCACGTTCCAAGCCTTTGAATTTCAATACTTGGTTAACGCGCCCTTTAAATGGCTCACCCTCTGGGCCATTCATACAAATCACTTCCATGCCCGGCTTAACGCGTCCGCGGTTCACACGACCAATACCAATCTTTCCAACATAACTGTTGTAGTCAATTGAAGAGATCTGAAACTGCAAAGGACCATCCGGATTATCGTCACGAACGGGAACATACTTTAAGACAGCATCGAACAGAGGACGCATATCGCCCTCACGCACATCTTCTTTCAAGCCTGCATAGCCATTTAAGCCAGATGCATAGATGATTGGGAAATCGAGCTGCTCTTCAGTAGCGCCAAGTTTGTCAAACAATTCAAAGGTTGCGTTGATAACATAGTCACAACGCGCGCCTGGACGGTCAACCTTGTTAATCACCACAATTGGCTTTAAGCCAAGCGCTAATGCTTTTTTGGTTACGAAACGGGTTTGCGGCATTGGGCCCTCAACCGCATCAACCAAAAGCAAAACACCATCAACCATAGACAGCACACGCTCTACTTCACCACCAAAGTCAGCGTGGCCCGGTGTATCGACGATGTTAATGTGGGTGCCGTCGTATTCGACTGAGCAGTTCTTGGACAAAATAGTAATGCCACGCTCTTTTTCCAGGTCATTTGAATCCATGACGCGTTCGGTCATTTTTTCATTCGAGCGGAAAGTGCCAGATTGGCGTAGCAATTGATCCACTAAGGTGGTTTTACCGTGGTCAACGTGGGCGATGATTGCAATGTTACGAAGTGCGCGTTTAGTCATGTGAAGCTTCTAAAGTTAAAAATAAGGTTAAGGGGCTTGTGAAATCAAGCGTTTAGGGTGCAGTACGCCGGAACGGCAATCGGCAGTACCAATAAAATTGTGGGGCGCTGCGGTAGCGCGATAAATCCGCACCAAGGCTTCTGCCAATGGAAACTTAGCATTTACCGCGAGCGGAACGCGCTGACCCATCTCAAGCCGCTTAGCTTGTTGCGCATCTACGGTGAGGTGAGGCAAGGTTTGTAATAAAGCATCTACTGGCAAGACAAAATCAGCGTGGTCTGCCGTTGTCCGCAAGAGATCATCCAGCGTGATGGACTGTGCCAAGCTTAGATGACCGACTTCGCTACGACGCAGACCAACCAAATGGGCCCCACAGCCCAGTGCAGTACCTAAATCTTCTGCCAAAACCCGAATATAGGTTCCCTTACTGCAACTCACTTCCAAAGTAGCTTCGGGCCATTGCACCTCAGTCCAAGTAATAGAGTGAATGATGACCGAACGCGCATCGCGCTCAAGCTCGACGCCAGCACGGGCGTACTCATATAAAGGCTTACCATCACGCTTGAGTGCCGAGTACATTGGTGGTACCTGCAGAATCGGGCCTGTAAACGCGGGTAGTAAAGCATTCAAGGCAATCTGAATAGCAGCATCATCGGCAAACTGGGGCAAAGGAAAGGACGTCACAATCTGTCCTTCCGCATCGCCTGTATCGGTATTAGCACCAAAACGGACGCGCGCAATGTAGCGCTTATCTGCATCCAATAAATCTTGCGAGTATTTAGTTGCCTCGCCCAAACAAATCGGCAGAAGGCCGGTTGCCATCGGGTCTAAGGTCCCAGTATGCCCTGCTTTATCGGCATTGAGTGCGCGCTTAACCGCAGTCACAGCACCCTGTGAGCTCATGCCAAGGGGTTTATCCAGCAACACGACACCATCAAGGCGTTGGCGCATCAAATGCCTCAATCTTTGCGGTCGCTGTCGACCGCTTGATCAATTAATCGGGACATTTCCATGCCGCGCTCAACCGATACGTCGTGCACAAAATGCAGGGTAGGAACGGTATGTATATGCAAGCGTTTGAACAGCAAGGAGTGCAAGTAGCCAGCTTTTTCTTGTAAGGCAGTGAGTGCATGATCGGGTTCGGCGCCCAGTACCGTGAAGAAGATCTTTGCATGCGCTAAATCCGGTGACAGCTCAACCCCCTGCAGGGTAATGAGTCCCAAACTGGTGCTGCGCAATTCCCGCGGAATCAATTCAGCTAAATCGCGCTGAATTTGATCCGCTAGGCGTTGATTGCGATGGGGGCTCGTTTTGTGCATAAGGAACGCAATACAAATTAGAGCGTACGCGCTACTTCAGTTACTTCAAACACCTCGAGCTGATCGCCTTCTTTGATGTCGTTGTAGCCCTTCAATGACAGACCACATTCAACACCGGCACGAACTTCTTTAGCATCATCTTTAAAGCGCTTGAGTGAGTCAAGCTCACCGGTCCAGATAACGACGTTGTCACGGAGCAAGCGTACGCTTGAAGTACGCTTCACTAAGCCGTCAACTACCAAGCAACCTGCAATCGCGCCAACTTTAGATACCAAGAAGACTTGGCGAATCTCAACCAGGCCCGTGATCTCCTCTTTCTTATCTGGAGTCAACATGCCGCTCAGAGCCAACTTCACCTCATCCACAGCGTCATAAATAATGTTGTGATAACGAATGTCTACGCCATTGTTTTCGGCTAACTTGCGCGCTAACGCATCTGCACGCGAATTGAAACCAATGATGACGGCTTTTGAGGCAACAGCCAAATTGACGTCGGTCTCAGTAATGCCGCCCACGCCAGCATGAACAATCTGTACCTTGACTTCAGGAGTAGATAGCTTTTGTAAGGATTGCGATAAGGCCTCTTGTGAACCTTGTACATCAGCCTTAATAATGATTGGCAGTAGCTTTGCTTCAACAGCCCCCTCGCCCATGTTCTCCATCATGGTTTCGAGTTTGACGGCCTGCTGTTTTGCTAACTTCACATCGCGGAACTTGCCTTGGCGGAAGAGCGCAATCTCACGCGCCTTACGCTCATCTGCTACTACTTGAACTGATTCACCAGCAGCCGGCACTTCCGAGAGGCCTTGAATTTCCACCGGAATGGAAGGACCTGCTTCGTTACATGGTTTGCCGTTTTCATCGAGCATGGCGCGCACACGACCAAAGGAAGATCCCGCCAAAATCATATCGCCACGCTTGAGTGTTCCAGACTGAACCAATACGGTTGCAACCGGTCCTTTGCCCTTATCCAGGCGTGCTTCAATCACCAGACCATGGGCTGGAGCATCTTTCGGGGCTTTTAGTTCTAGCACTTCAGCCTGCAAAAGTACGTTTTCCAATAAGGAATCAATGCCCTCACCGCTTTTCGCAGAAACCGGAATAAATGGAATGTCGCCGCCATACTCTTCCGGCACAACCTGCTCGGCTACCAGCTCTTGCTTAACTCGCTCTGGATTGGCTTCCGGTTTATCAATCTTATTAATTGCCACCACAATCGGCACTCCCGCAGCTCTAGCATGGGCAATGGCTTCTTTGGTTTGAGGCATCACACCGTCATCGGCAGCAACCACCAAGATGACAATATCCGTTGCCTTAGCGCCGCGTGCACGCATTGCAGTAAACGCCTCGTGCCCTGGTGTATCCAAGAAGGTAATTACGCCACGCGGTGTTTCAACGTGGTACGCACCAATGTGCTGCGTAATTCCGCCGGCTTCACCCGATGCCACTTTTGCTAGGCGAATCTTATCCAGTAACGATGTTTTTCCATGGTCAACGTGGCCCATGACTGTTACTACCGGTGGACGACCAAGCAGCTCTGCATCATGCCCAGTAATGCCGAGATCCAGATCAGGATCATCGAGTTTGGCCGCAAATGCCTTATGACCCATTTCTTCCACCAAAATCATGGCGGTATCTTGATCAAGCACTTGGTTGATGGTGACCATCTGACCCATACCCATGAGCAGCTTAATCACTTCAGCACTCTTGACTGACATGCTGTGCGCTAAATCCGCAACAGTAATGGTTTCGGGTACATGGACATCGCGAACCACTGGCTCGGTTGGTACCTGAAAATTCGTATCGGCATTGCTCTCGGGGCTTTGGCGCTGACGCTTATTGCGTCCACCACCCGCCCGCCAGCCACCACCAACACCGCCGGAGCTGTCGCCACGGGTTTTTAAACCGCCAGCGCGCTTGGCGCCTTCTTCTTGCCAAGTAGAAGATGTCTCGGATGACTTAATGAGTTTTCCGCCAACCTTCGCAGGGGCTTTTTTCTTATCATCGGCACCTTCCGCCTTTAATGGCTTATGTAGGGTACCCTTTTTCGCATCCTCGGCAGCCACTTCGCTTGGAGCCTTCAGAACGCGCGCAGGTGCACTCATCATGTCGCGAATTGCCAAGGCTTCCGCTTCTGCCGCAGCACGGCGCAAGCGTATATCGGCCAATTGCTTTTCGCTGGCATCGGATAATGCTTTTGCAGCCAGGTCTTTCTTCTTTTTAAACTCAAGCGCTTCAGCCGACTGAGCCGCTTTTGCATCCTCTGCGGAAGACTTACCCTCTACTGGCATAGCCGCGGGTTTTTGACGGGCTTCTTCAGCCGCTTTCATTTCTGCCTCTTGACGTGCCAGTAACTCCGCTTGACGGGTTGCTTCTGCAGCCCGCTTCTCTAACTCTTCTTCAGATAAGAGGGGTTTATTTACAGCTGCTTTGGCTGGTTTTTCTTCTACCGGAGCCTCTTCGACCTTGGCAGCTTCATCACCCCTTTTGACGAGTACCCGTTTTTTACGAACCTCAATTTGTACGGTACGTGTTTTTCCAGTGGAATCAGCCTGGCGGATCTCGGAAGTCTCGCGCTTGGTTAGGGTGATCTTTTTGCGGGCGCCCGTATCAGCACTGCCGTGCTCTTTTTGCAAATGCTCGAGCAGTACCGTTTTATCCTTCTCGGTAATCTTGGCATCCTCAGAATCTTTATTGATTCCGGCTGCCTTCAATTGATCTAAGAGGTCGGCCGAGGTGCGTTTGAGCTCCTGAGCAAGTTCTTTTATTGTGGTCGTTGCCATGCACTTCCTCTCATGAAGTAAACCAATGTTCGCGCGCTTTCATGATGAGCGTTTTCGCTGTTTCTTCGTCAATTTGTGTCGCCTCAACTAGCTCATCAACAGCCAGTTCAGCAAGGTCGTCACGGGTGTGAACTTGATTGTCAGCAAGCTTTGCAATCAACTCCGTCGTCATTCCCTCAAGGGAACGTAAATCTTGGGACACCTCGCCAACGCGCTCTTCTTTTGCCAACTCCATCGTTAACAAGGAATCGCGGGCACGGGTTCGCAATTCGTTCACGGTATCTTCGTCAAATGCATCGATCTCAAGCATCTCACTCAGCGGAACATAGGCCACTTCCTCAAGCGTATTAAAGCCTTCTTCAATCAAAATATCGGCAACCTCTTGATCGACGTCGAGCTTATCCATGAAGATTTGGCGCACGATGGTTACTTCTTTCTTGGTCTTATCAGCCGACTCTTCTGGCGTCATGATGTTGATTTGCCAGCCCGTTAATTCACTGGCTAAGCGTACGTTTTGACCGCTACGACCAATTGCGATGGCCAAATTCTCTTCATCCACCACAACGTCCATTGCGTGGCGCTCTTCATCTACCACGATCGAGGAGACTTGCGCTGGAGCGAGGGCACCAATCACAAATTGCGCAGGATCTTCTGACCACAAAACAATATCAACTGCTTCGCCAGCGACTTCATTGCGAACCGCTGTAACGCGCGTTCCGCGTACGCCAACGCAGGTACCGATTGGATCGATGCGCTTGTCATAAGTGACAACCGCAATCTTGGCGCGCACGCCAGGGTCACGTGCAGCGCCTTTGAGCTCGAGCAAGCCTTGTTCAATCTCAGGCACTTCATTCTCAAACAGCTTGATTAAGAATTCAGGGCAAGTGCGTGACAGTTCAATTTGGGGGCCGCGTACTTCGCGATCCACTTTCAAGATGTATGCGCGTACCCGATCACCGGAACGTAAATTTTCTTTTGGAATCATCTGATCGCGGCGCAGCAGCGCTTCCACCCGGCCAGATTCAATGATGAGGCCATTTTTATCAGCGCGCTTAACCGTGCCGGTCATGACCAGTTCGCCACGCTCAAGGTAATCGTTCAAAATTTGCTCGCGCTCGGCATCGCGAATACGCTGCAGAATCACTTGCTTAGCAGCTTGCGCACCAATACGGCCAAATGCTAGAGACTCGATCTGCTCTTCAATGAACTCCCCGACTTCCATGTCTGGAAATTGCTCTTGAGCTTCAAAGAGCAGGATTTCTTTATCAGGCTCTTGCAAGCCGGCTTCGCTCGGAACGACTAACCAGCGGCGAAAGCTTTCGTACTCGCCGGACTCACGGTCGATGCCGACGCGAATATCGACATCCTCTTCATAGCGTTTTTTTGTAGCCGATGCGAGCGCAAGCTCGAGTGCCTCGAAAACAATTTCACGATCAACGTTTTTTTCACGCGCAAGTGCGTCGGCCAACATGAGAACTTCACGACTCATGATTTTCTTCCTTTGAAATCAATGACAGGGACAAGCCGAGTCTTATCGACCTCGGCAAGGGAAAACTCCAACTGAGACTCTGCACCATCGCTCGCCTCAAACAACAAACTAAACTTGGCATCGGGTGAATCAACGCTTCCAGCGATGAGTCCCTCCAATACCCCACGAAAATTCTTTCGACCAGAAACTGCAATACGTAATTTCAGATCAACCTCAAAACCCGCAAATCGCACAAAATCAGCTGCGCTTTTTACAGGGCGATCTAATCCTGGGGACGAGATCTCCAGTCGTTCATACGGAATGTTTTCTACCGGCAAGGAGTAACTCAACTGATGACTTACTTTTTCACAATCCTCGACCGTAATTAAACGCTCGTAGTCTTGGTTCTCAATCGTTACGCGTAGCAAGCCTCCGGCTTCGCGCTCAATATCAACCAACGCGTAACCCAAATTGCCCAACTCGGCAGAAATAATCTGCTGCTCTCGCACGACGCCCCTTACTGCAAAAATGGCAAAAAAAAATGGGCTTCAAAGCCCATATTCCGAACTACAGAACAGGCCAGCTTACGTTGATCGCAACATCAGCCGGTAAAACAGTACTGCAACCTATAACAGTGTAACTACGGCAAGAATTATAGCTGATTACGCCAAATCTTGAGTGAAATCAGAAGCTTTCGCTTGGATTTCGGGGTTTTTTGGTTCCTTTATTGAAGAGTTTGCGTCCTTTTGGGGCGCCCCGCTTTGGTCCTCCAGCCCCAGGTCCTTGGGGGGATTGTGGGTTAAATGCGTGCCCATGATGGACTTTTTTGCCTCTTGCGCCCTGTCCTTGGCCTTGGCCGCCTGCCCGGCCGCCTTGGCCTAGGCCTTGACCTTGGCCTTGGCTACGACCTCGGCCTGCCTGGCCTTGACCGCCACCACCCGGTTTTGCATTTTTACCTTGGTGGGTTAGTCCATGGTGCTGATTGGCCATGGTTAATGCTTCTCGCGAGCCCCAATAGGAAACCGAGGTTTGCATTGGATCAGGCTGGAAATCGTCCCCTCTGGATGGATTGGAATCACTACGACCCGATTGATTAGAGCGCCCCTTTTCACTCGCTTGGGGCACTTTGAGGCCCGCCGCTTTCATCAGCTGTGCAATGCCCTCATGTGGGATTTCTTCCCATTTGCCACGGCGTAAGCGCGGGGGCAACAAAAAGATTCCATAGCGTGTACGAATCAGCCTAGAAACTGTATGGCCACTTGCCTCGAACATCCGGCGGACCTCGCGGTTGCGCCCTTCGGTTAAGGCCACGTGATACCAGCGGTTTGCACCATCGCCGCCGCCAGAGGCAAGGCGCAGAAAACGGGCCTGCCCATCGTCCAACTGAATGCCTGTCTTTAACTGCGACTGCTGCTCATCACTGAGCTCACCCAAAATGCGCACAGCGTATTCACGCTCAACGCCGTAACGGGGATGCATTAGTCGATTAGCTAGCTCACCGGAAGTGGTGAACAACAACAAGCCTTCGGTATTAAAGTCGAGTCGTCCGACTGCAATCCAGCGCCCTTGGCGCGGCTTGGGCAATCGATCAAAGACGGTAGGACGGCCTTCGGGATCGGCTTGACTGACGATTTCACCCGACGGCTTATGGTACAAAATCACGCGCGGTGGCTTGGTCTGAATTTTACGGTGCACTGCCTTACCATTAATGCGCACTTGGTCGGTTGGACCAACCCGCTGACCAATGTGCGCTGGCATACCATTGACCGATACCCGGCCTTGCACAATTAAATCTTCCATCTCGCGGCGCGATCCCATACCAACATCGGCCAATACCTTGTGTAGCTTGACGGTGTCCTCATCGTCAGCGTCATCATCTAGACCATCTAAATCAGACCACACTTCATCGCGTAAACTGAGCGGCAGTTCATCCACATTCGTGAACTGTAAACTACTCATTTCATCGTCTGTGGGGCCATCTAGATCATCGTGATCGTACTGGCGATTGGCATTACGCTCAACCCCGGCGTGATGGGAGACTGCAATTTCATCTGAGGAGTTGCCTAAATCTGGATTAGCGATTTCGGCTTCAGGGGCATCCAAGGCCGCATCAAATTCACCCGATACAACCGACGCAAATAAGGCATCGCTTTGAGCGGGATCAAATGTGGGCTTTACTTTTTGTTCGCCCGGTGTGTGCGGTGTACGCTCACCACCCTCTTGACGTGGCGGCCTATCCCCACGGGGTTTGCGGTTCTTAAAGGGGTGCTTGCCAAAGCGGCGAGGGCGGCGTTCGCCCTGCTCGCTACTCGGCGCACCACTAGGCGCTTCGCTTTTATTCTCTGAAGTGGGAGCGTCTGAGTTACTGTCGCTGCCAACAGGTACGGTATTCAAATTGGGTGCTGCAGAATTGGTTTCGTTGGAAGAGGTCATTAATGATTTGGTGTGTTATCTAACTTGGGCTCGAACTCAGCGTCTTGCCGATCTTCTGGATTGCCACTCTCTTCTATAGTGATTACCGTCTCGACTATAGCCGTTTGATCAAACTCAATCACGCCTTGAGCCAAGGATTCAAAAGTAGGTGCGGCATCTTCCAGTAAAGGTAGGCTTTGTAAATTAGGTAGACTTAAATCATCGAGAAATTGTTTTGTGGTTGCATATAGACCAGGACGACCAATTGTCTCTTTATGGCCAATGACCTCAACCCAACCACGGTCTTCGAGTTGCTTCATCACATTGCTGCTGACAGCAACGCCGCGGATCTCTTCAATCTCACCTCGGGTGACAGGCTGGCGATAAGCAATGATGGCCAGGGTTTCCATCACCGCACGGGAATACCGCGGCGGCTTTTCTGGGGTCAGTCGATCCAAGTACTCGCGCATCGACAAGCGACTCTGAAAACGCCAACCGGTAGCAATGTGCACTAGCTCCATGCCTTTGTCTTGCCAGTCCTCCTGCATCGCCGTCAACACCGCTTCAATATCAGCTGGACTGGTGTCATCCGTGAATAGGCGCGTGAGATCCATCGCAGTAATGGGCTCTTGCGCGCACAAGAGGGCAGTTTCAATAATGCGTTTTTTGTGATCATCCATAAAATTGGGCCTAACAGGTCAAAGCCTGAGTGGCATAAAAAGGGCTATCCGTCATGGGTTGAGGTGTTCTCTAGTTGCTTCAGGCAATCGTCCAAGGTGAATCGTGGGTCAGGAGTTAATTTGGACGCTCTTGTCTGAGCGGGTGCGGCGTGGGAGAAGCCCATCAGGTAATTCTCACAATTCGCTCACTAGTTGCGCCATTATAGGGGAGGCTGCCTACAATAGCCAAATGGAACCGATCAAAGCAAACCCGACCCCCAACCCCAAGCGGCGCCATTTTTTGGGTTTAGCCTCGGTATTGGCTGGTCTTGGCACCCTGGGTTTGAGTTCCTGCGCTACCGCTCCCCCTAAAAAGCCGGTAATTGGCCTGGTGCTGGGTGCAGGCGCTGCTCGCGGCTTTGCCCACATTGGCGTGATTAAAGCCCTTGAAGCCCAAGGCATTTCACCTGATTTGGTGGTTGGCAGCAGTGCAGGCAGTGTGATCGCATCCCTCTATGCCTCAGGTCTGAGCGGGAACGAGCTCAATCGCATCGCCCTCACCCTGGATGAAGCGGCAATTGCCGACTGGGGGCTGCCGTTTGCCGGTCGATTTGGCGGACTCATTAAGGGAGACGCACTTCAAGCAATGATCAATCGTGAAGTGAAAAGCCGGCCGATTGAACAGATGCGTATCCCCTTGGGCGTTGTTGCAACCGATTTGCAGTCTGGCAAAGGGGTCCTCTTTCGCCGTGGTGATACCGGCATAGCAGTACGCGCCTCTTGCAGCATTCCGGGTGTATTTCAGCCCACTACGATTCAGGGCCGAGAGTATGTCGATGGGGGTCTTGTCGCACCAGTACCAGTGCAATATGCAAGGCAAATGGGCGCCACTGTAGTCATTGCCGTTTCTATTTCGAATGAGCCTGGCCAACAAAATGCGAGCGGCACTCTAGGGGTGCTCCAGCAAACCATTAGCATCATGCAGCAAAGCATTAATAGCTACGAGCTGCAAAGCGCAGACATCGTGATTCAGCCAAAACTCCATCAAATGGGTGGGGCTGACTTTAAGGCAAGAAACGTGGCAATACTGGCTGGGGAGATTGCCGCTCAAGAAAAAATGGCACTGATCAAAGCAGCGATTAGCGCTTAAAACATCTGGGATTGTTTTTTAAACTTCTTCATTTCATTCATGAGGTTTTTGCGTTCCTGCTCGGAAAACTCATCGCTACCATCGAGGCGACGGGCGCCATCAAAACGCTTTTCCCAATAGACACTCGTCATGTCATCGACCCGAATGCTGGCGCCTTTGGAGGGTGAGTGAATGAATTTATTTTCACCGACATAAATTCCAACGTGCGAGAAGGTCATGCGCATGGTGTTGAAAAACACTAAATCGCCAGGCTGTAAATCATCGCGCGTAATTGACTTCCCTACTTTGCTCATCTGGGATGATTTGCGTGGAATTAAAAAGCTCAGCTTGTCTTTGAAAACGTATGCAACGAAACCGCTACCATCGAGGCCCGATTGCGGAATATCCATGTTCCAGCGATAGCGCACACCAATCAGTTCCATTGCCTGATTAATTAATCCCTCAGAACGACCCGACATCGAATCCACGAGCTTATCTGCGGCACGAATGAAATAAGCCTTACCCGCCTGCGTGAACGATTCGGTAGGCGCTTCTTTGGCTTGCTCATTTGCCACAGCGGCGGTGCAAAACACGAGCGAAGCAATTAGCGCTAACGATCGGGCAAGTCCGCGTGGGGAGTAAGAAGAATTTAAAGACACAGGCATTGCCGGAGTGTATCAAACTTTTTTCAATCCTCCAAACCGCCTTATTTATCTTAAGTCTTTGTTTATATTGAATATTTAAGAATAAAGTGGGGGTAAATTACCTGTTTTTTAGGCAGAATTGCACCACTATGGCGCATTAGGTCATTTCAGCGGCAGTAAAGAGTTGCTTGGTGTAGGCCTGTTTGGGATGCGCGATCAAAGCCTCGGTCTCGCCAAACTCCACGACCTTACCCTCTTTTA
>CAWUTW010000042.1:0-5260 GCA_963925585.1 uncultured Polynucleobacter sp.
CCTGTGCTCATGGCACAGCGCACGCAAGATGCAATACCCATTTGGGTATGCCCAGAGCGCCGTAAAAGTATTCGTGCGCTTCTCGATACCAACCCCGAAGTCAATGTCATCATCAGCGACGATGGCTTACAACACCAAGGCCTGACCCGCTGGGCAGCACGCGAAGGTGGTCGTGATATTGAAATCGTTGTGCGTGATCAGCGCGGTGAAGGTAATGGCTTTTTATTGCCGGCCGGCCCCTTGCGTGAGCCTGCCGATCGGGATCGTGACATCACCTTAGTCACCGGCAGCAATCAAAGTACTGATAGTGCCGATGACATGGGCAATGGATTGCATTACATTGCCGACCGCCCTGCATTTACGCTGTTGCCGATATTGGAGTTTGCCTATCCCCTAGGCAATCCTAGTCAAGTCACTTCGCTTGAGTTGCTGTTAGCGCAACATAGCAATACCCCGATCATTGCAATTGCTGCGATTGGTAACCCCCAACGATTTTTTGATGGGATCCAGTTGCTTCTTCCCAATCCAAGCGCGCCATTTAAGGGCATTGCATTACCTGATCATGGGCACATTGATACTACCCTTTTGAATACACTAGATGCAAAGTGCATTTTGATCACCGAAAAGGATGCCGTAAAATGCGCTCATATTGATGATCAACGCATTTGGGTTTTGCCGATGCAGCTCAACCTACCTAATGTACTGGTGGATTGGGTTGAATCGATCCTGCGAAGACCTGATCCGAATGCCTTAAAGAGCGAGCCTAGAGAGAAAAAAGATGGATAAGCGTTTACTCAGTATTTTAGTTTGCCCTTTGTGTAAAAGCGGCTTACACCTCGATGAACAGCAGCAGGAGTTAATCTGCCGCATTGATAAACTTGCTTATCCGATTCGGGACGGTATTCCGGTGATGTTGGTAGATGAAGCGCGTACCTTAACGCATGAAGAAATACAGGCTTTGTAAGTCGCTCGATTTTGAATGCACTCACCCTTCCCGAATTTAGTGTTGTCATTCCGGCGCGCTTAGGTTCGACTCGCCTCCCCCGCAAACCCCTCGCGGATATCGCAGGCAAGCCCATGGTGGTTCGGGCTGCCGAGCAGGCAAAACGCTCTGGCGCACAGAGTGTGATTGTGGCAACCGATTCCGGGGAGATTCAGGTGGTATGCGATGCCCATCGGATCGAGTGCCTCCTTACGCAGGCAGATCACCCTACCGGCACCGATCGCATTGCTGAAGTAGCGCAGTTATTAAAGTTACCTGCTGATGCCTTGATTGTGAATGTTCAAGGTGATGAGCCTTTGATTCCGCCGGAACTAATTAATCAGGTTGCACTGGCATTAGCGGCCCACTCGCAATGCGCAATCGCCACCGTGGCGACCCCCATCCTTGATCCAGCAGAAATCAATAATCCTAATGTGGTGAAGGTGGTACTCAACCGCCAAAATGAGGCCATGTACTTTTCGCGTTCGGTTATTCCGTTTGAACGCGATGCAGCAATAAGTAAACCTCCATACCTGCGGCATTTGGGTATTTACGCCTACCGAGCCAGCTTCTTAGCAGCGTATACGCGACTAGAAGTGGCCCCACCAGAGCGAGCAGAATCACTTGAGCAGCTACGTGCCCTGTGGCACGGCTATCGCATTCAGGTGCATATTACGACTGACCTGCCTCCACCTGGAGTCGACACCCAAGCCGATTTAGAGCGGGTTCGGCTGGCTTTTGCATCTCGGGGATAATCCTTAGAAAGTACCCGTAGATAGGCCTAAAAAATACGGGACAATAATGTGTTGAGGGGGAGAATATCAATGCGGTTAATCCTATTGGGCGCCCCAGGCGCGGGGAAAGGGACACAAGCTCAGTTTATTTGTGAGAAGTTTGGTATTCCGCAAATTTCCACTGGCGATATGTTGCGCGCTGCCGTGAAAGCAGGCACGTCCCTTGGCGTTGCCGCAAAAAAGATTATGGACGCGGGTGGCCTGGTTTCCGATGACATCATTATTGGCCTTGTAAAAGATCGCCTAAAAGAATCCGACTGCAATCACGGCTACTTGTTTGATGGCTTTCCGCGCACCATTCCTCAAGCACAAGCCATGAAAGATGCGGCTGTAGCAATTGACTTTGTGCTTGAAATCGATGTCCCATTTGATGCCATCATTGATCGTATGAGTGGTCGTCGCGTTCATGCCGCCTCAGGCCGCAGTTACCACATCAAATTTAATCCACCCAAAGCAGAAGGCAAAGATGATGTCACGGGTGAGCCATTAATTCAGCGCGATGACGACAAAGAAGAAACGGTGCGTAAGCGCCTGCAGGTATACAACGACCAAACACGCCCCTTGGTGGAGTACTACTCCAGCTGGGCTGCTAGCGGTGATTCTGCGAAGGTGAAGGCACCGGCCTATCGTAAGGTCAGTGGCACGGGTACGGTGGACGAGATTACGAATTCAATTTTCGCGGTACTAAAGTAATTCGCATCTCCACAGCAGGTACGATGTGGTGTCGTTTCAATTTAACGGCAATTACTTCAATTCCTTCAGCGCACTCTCAAACGATTCGATATCGGCAAAGCTGCGGTAGACCGATGCAAACCGAATGTAGGCGACTTTATCGAGGCGCTTAAGTTCACGCATCACGAGTTCGCCAACACGATCGCTGGCAATTTCTTTCTCGCCCGTTGCAACCAGTTTTTCTTCAATACTAGCAACTGCTTCATCCACTAAGTCAGACGAAACCGGGCGCTTACGCAGTGCTAGCTTGAGTGAACTGGCTAACTTTTCATGGCTGTAATCAACCCGGCTGCCATTCTTTTTGACGATCGCTGGAAAGGTTAGTTCGGCACGTTCATAGGTTGTAAAGCGTTTGTCACAGCTCGCGCAGCGGCGGCGGCGGCGCGTGGTATCGCCCTCGTCCGACACCCGGGTGTCCATGACCTGGGTGTCTTCACCGTGACAAAAAGGACAGCGCACGCATCAGCCCCCGTAAACTGGGAAGCGCTTTGTTAGGGCATGTACTTGGGCTTTAACTTTCTCGATATTGGCAGCATCATTGGGGTTGTCCAGCACGTCGGCAATAAAGTGGGCCACCTGAATCGATTCTGCTTCTTTAAATCCGCGGGTCGTCATCGCCGGCGAGCCCAAACGAATACCGCTCGTCACCATTGGTTTTTGCGGGTCATTAGGGATACCGTTTTTATTGCAGGTAATGTGCGCATCACCCAATACTTTTTCTGCTTCTTTACCCGTCATGTTTTTGCTACGCAAATCAACCAACATCACGTGCGACTCGGTGCGACCTGAAACGATGCGTAAGCCGCGCTCAATTAAGGTATTGGCCAAAGCTTGTGCATTGGCAATCACCTGCTTTTGGTAATCCTTGAAGCCAGGCTCCAAGGCCTCTTTAAATGCAGTTGCCTTGGCAGCAATCACATGCATCAATGGGCCGCCCTGCAAGCCTGGGAAGACCGCGGAGTTAATGGCTTTCTCATGCTCGGCTTTCATCAAAATGATACCGCCACGGGGGCCACGCAAACTCTTGTGGGTGGTCGAGGTAACGATGTCGGCATGCGGGACCGGATTAGGATAGACACCTGCAGCAATTAAGCCTGAGTAGTGTGCCATGTCCACCATAAAGATGGCGCCGATTTCTTTTGCCACTTTGGCAAAGCGCTCAAAGTCGATGTGGAGCGAATATGCCGATGCGCCGGCAATGATTAACTTTGGCTTGTGTTCGCGTGCTAAACGTTCCATTTGCTCGTAATCAATGGCTTCGTTTTGATCAAGACCATAGGAAATGGGGTTAAACCACTTGCCGCTGAGGTTGAGTGCCATGCCGTGGGTCAAGTGGCCGCCTTCGGCCAGACTCATGCCCATGAAGGTGTCACCCGGCTTTAAGAAGGCCAAGAAAACGGCCTGATTGGCCGAGGCGCCACAATGGGGCTGGACGTTCGCTGCCTCGGCTCCATAAAGGGCCTTAACGCGATCAATTGCCAATTGCTCTGCAACGTCCACAAACTCACAGCCGCCGTAATAGCGCTTGCCTGGATAGCCCTCAGCGTACTTATTGGTTAACTGGGACCCTTGGGCCTCCATTACCGCTGGCGAGGTATAGTTTTCAGAGGCAATCAGCTCAATATGGTCTTCTTGGCGGCGATTTTCATTCTCAATCGCGGCCCACAGCTCGGAATCGGTCTTGGCAAGGGTGTTTTGGCGGTCAAACATGGCGATAATCCTGATTTAGTTGGACTGGTTAGATAAAATCATCCTACATAATACAAAACACCTATGAATCCCACCGAAGACCTCTCCTTTTTATCCCTTATTCTCAATGCCAGTTTGATCGTCCAACTGGTCATGCTGATCCTCATCACGATGTCGATTGCATCTTGGACTGTGATTTTTAAGAAAGGATCGACTCTGCGGGGCGTACGGCGCGATACCGAACGCTTTGAGCGTGACTTTTGGTCTGGCGGCGATCTCAATACCCTGCTAGAGGCCGCTCAGCGCAATAACCGCAGTTCTGCTGTGATGGAGCGTATTTTTGCGGGTGGCATGATGGAGTTCTCAAAAGCACGGGAAATCGATGCGGCGCGCCGTGCCATGAAAGCCACCTACCAACGCGAAATGGATCTCTTGGAGGCTAACCTACCATTCCTGGCCTCCGTCGGCTCGGTTTCCCCATACATTGGCTTGTTTGGCACTGTTTGGGGCATCATGCACGCATTTAAGGGCTTGGCGAACGTTCAAAATGCCACTCTCGCTGCGGTTGCGCCCGGCATTGCCGAAGCCCTAGTCGCTACCGCCATTGGTTTATTTGCGGCCATTCCGGCAGTGGTTGCGTACAACAGTAATGCCACTGAAATCGATCGTTTAGCGATTAGGTTTGAAACCTTCATGGAAGAGTTCACCAATATCCTGCAGCGCCAAGCTGCCAATCGTTAATTGATTGCTGTGAGGAATAGCTAAACGCATGGCTAAATCCAGTCGATCTTCCTTTCGGTCTAATCGCCGCCGCGCGATGTCGGATATCAACGTTGTTCCATACATCGATGTGATGCTCGTCTTACTCATCATCTTTATGGTGACTTCGGCATCGGTTAATCCGGGTATAGTTAATTTACCCACCGTTGGCGGCGCAAAAACTCAGGCATTGCCTCCTATTTTTTTGTCGGTGGATGCCAATGAAAATATTACTGTCAAACGTGAGGGTCAATCATCGCAGACCCTCAGCCGCTTGGAGCTCGGTGCATTTGCACGGACTCAA
>CAWUTW010000043.1:0-11758 GCA_963925585.1 uncultured Polynucleobacter sp.
CCGTTCTTGGTGGGATGCATTACAGGCCAGCCCTGATCCAGATTTACTCAAGGCAGGGCGATGCCTCGAGCACTGGCGTGTTTTGGGTGAGCACTTGCCCGTGCACGATTTGCTTGATCAAATTTATGCTGAACATGATGCGCGCATGCGCTATGCAATTGCATCGGATGATTTACTGCGGCCGCAGGTCTTGGCGAACATGGATGCCTTTTTAGAGCTTGCGCTCAATCACGATGGTGGCCGCTATCCGAGTTTAGGCCGCTTTATTGCGGAGATAAAAGCAATGCGCCAAGGCGACGATGATGAAACCCCAGATGAAGGGGAGATGGACTTGGAAAGCGAGGCCGCAGAATCCATTGAACTAGGGGACGACAATTCGCTTTCCGACGCAGATCGCAATAAACGCGTGCGCATGATGACCGTTCACGGCGCCAAAGGATTGGAGGCGCCATTTGTGGTCTTGCTCGATACCAATCACACCACTGGCATGAATCAACATCGCGGCATCTTGCTCGATTGGCCCCCCAACGAGACGGCACCAATTCATTTATCGGTCTTTACCAAAGACACCATTACCAGCCCCCGCACGCAGATTCAGGAAGAAGAGCAGCGCATTGCCTCCAATGAAAATTGGAACGCCCTGTATGTGGCGATGACCCGCGCTAAGCAAGGGTTGTGGATCAGCGGCGTTGCGACATCCTCAGCCAAAGAAGAGGGTCTTGATCTCAATTCTTGGTATTACCGCATTCAATCGGCTGAGCTGCCTGACTTTGCGATATCGGGGGAGATAGCCACTACACCGAATGATCAAAAATCGACTGTGCAAAGCCAAAGCAATATCAGCATGCCATTTTCGATCGATGACTTTTCACTCGAATGGGGCGTGGCCAAGTCCAGTCATGCCCTGCAATTGGCCAATATTCAGAGTGGAGTGGTGAATGCCACAGTACCAGTTGATCTAGTAGATGACCATCTTGATCCCCGTATTTTGGAAGACGGCGTGCATTTTCATGCGCTCTTGGAATGCTGCACGCTCCAAAGTGGCAGCACCATCTCGGATTTGCCTAGCCTTGCGCACACCATGAATTGGTTTGGCATTGATGAGGCAAGGGCTACGCTAGCGCTATCTCGGGCTAAAACCGTCTTGCAAACCGACAAATTGAGACCCTATTTAATTGACGGCGAGTGGATTCAGGCTTGGAATGAAATCGATGTACTCATGACTGCCGATGAAAATGAATCAATGCCGGATGAGCAAAACAAGAAGACCATTCATACGCGTTTTGATCGTTTAGTTGAGTTTGCCGATCGCTTGGTGATTTTGGATTACAAACTCAGCTTGCCCAAGGAGGGTGATCGTAAATCTGCCCTGTATCAAAAGCAGTTGCAACAGTATGCGAGTGGTCTAAAGCGTATTCGACAAGATAAACCCATTGAGGCTTATTTGGTTTCGGCGGCGGGAGAGCTGCTGCAGCTGGTTTGAGGCTACTAAATTAGTGAGCCTCAAGAGCTTTACGTAAATAAGGATCAATATCGCCTTGGCCGAGCAACCAGCGCTTGTAGTCAGCAGGGACATCTGACATTGCCATCCCCTTATGTTTGCCAAACGGCATGACACTGGGTGATCTGGCACTTTCAGAGGCGAGCCAGAGTGCTTCAATGCTAGTGATCGAACGGAACTGGCAAATGTGTTGCAAGATAACAGCGCAGATGCCGACATCGGCTAAAGCGCTGTGGGCATTTTTGAGCATGTCTTTTGCATTCTTGCGATCCAGAAAATAGAGTAGGGCGCTTTGATTGTGGCTATCGAGATCCGGCCAAATCGATCGAGCCAAGGCTAAGGTACAAATGCGCTTGATATCGGGATTACCAATGGCCGCCCAATCAAAATCGACATTGTGGCCAATCATGTACTGCGTATCGGCTGGCAAAGCAAAAGAGCTGCTTGGCGGGCAATCAAGCAGTTCTTCATCCAAGATGTGGTGCGTTGCTAAAGCTCCCAGACTAATCGGCTTACCTGGGTTATAGCGTTGTACCCATGGATTGCCAGTCGTAAAGGGACTCAAGGAGCTTAGCTCAAGCCATGCCGCCTCAATAATGACCGGATTATTTTTATCGGTGGCTTCGGTATCAAAAATGATGGCGTTTGGCATGAGTATTGTCTCTATAAATGGGTTTAATAATTAAGCCGCCAAAAGATCGCTGTAGGCAGGAATACGCGACAAGATTTTTTTTAACTTGCGCTCTGCCTGCCATAAATCATAGCGCGACTGCATCTCAATCCAAAGCTGCGGACCGTTGCCTAAAAAAGTACCCAATCGTAAGGCAAGCTCTGGAGAGATGGCACTGCGTTCGGACAGAACGGCATGCAAGGTTTGTCTTGAGATGCCTAAGTGCCTCGCAAACTCCGATACAGAGAGTTGCAGTTTAGGGTAGACATCCTCTCGTAAGATTGCCCCTGGATGCGTTGGAGGGCGCTTGCGTAATGTATTAATGGTAGTTCTCCAAGTTGATAAAGCGGGCGCTACTTTCATGCCACTCAAACGTAATACACCAAGGCCCATTCACATGAATACTGTAGCGTTTGGGTTTTCCTTCTAGACCATGAAAATTAAATCCCGGTACATTTAAATCAGACAATAGGGTTGCTGAATCAATTGCATCCAGTCGTCTTAAAATTCGCCCCACCAAAACAGATTGAATTCGACTGCTTTTTCCATCGTTGTATAGCTCACGCAGCCCTTTGTGAATAAATGACTCTATCATTTACGCATTTTAAATGAGGGCTACATGTGTAAAGTATAACCTTACAGTAAAAAAGGGTCAAGGATGCTATTTTTATCATTAGTACCCAAATCTACAGGCATTCTCAGGAAATTCATCCTTCTAACCAGTATGAATAGCCCTGTCAAGAAAGAGTCGCGATACTGTGCTCTAATCGCGCCCATGATTACAGTTGTTATCGCCTCGTATCGATACGGGCACCTCGCAGCACATTGCATTGAATCGCTGCTCTCGCAAAGCTGTATGCCCGAGCGTATTCTATTCGTGGACGATGGAGCGCATGACTGTAGTCATCTACCAGTACTGTATCCCGACATCGAGTATGTTCTACGCCCTCATAATTTAGGCACCGTAGCCAATTTCCAGGACATGCTATCCCGGGTAGAAACCGAGTACGTTCTCTTTATTGGTGCCGATAATTGGCTGCGCTCCGATTCGATTGAGTTACTTACTGCTAATGCGGGCGCTGATATCGTGACCTATGACATCGTTGTTACTGGGGAACTGAAAGCAGAAATCACTTTGCGCGTTCCGGGTCAAACCCAGCTTCACCAGGGTGATTTGTATTGGGATCGGCAAGGCCTGCACCATGGCTCGATGATGTATCGCACGGCTTTGGGTAAGCAAATTGGTTACCAAAAGCGCTTTGCGCAGCGCTCTAATCCGCAAGAGGACTGGAATCTATGGGACAAGATGCAAGAGCAGGGGGCTTCTGTTTCCAGTATTCAAGAGGGCTTACTTTATTACCGCCGGCACCGTGAAAACTTTTTAAAGTATGGTGCGGTAGATTACGCACCACACCTACAAGAATTGGTATCGCAAGAGTAGTCTGTTTGCTTTACTTATTCGATGCTCGTAATTGATTCAGGGCGGTCGCATCGAGGTGAAGTTTTATCCCTAGTGATCCGGAGCCATTGTGAACTGGGCTTTTACGTAAGCGGATTTCCATAGAGACAATTTCAGAATATGCCGTACATGCCTGAGCAATTCGGCTAATCAGCCGCTCTTGTGTTTCGTAATGACAGTCTCCTGCAAGTCGATCTATCTCCAAAACGAGTGGGTCATAGTCAAACACATAGGCCATGCCATCTTCCTTAATCAGTACTAGGCTGGCATCAATCCAAAGCGTTAAATCGAGCAGGTGTACATCAGGTACGGTATCGCCAGGCTTATAAGTGCCAATATGTGTGCGGAGTTTTAAGTCCTTAAGTTCAATGCTGGCTTGCTGGGTCATGGAAATTACCTCAATAAACGAAATTAAAGCAACTGCAGTGGGACCTAGTCATATAAAGCAGGATCTTTCATAATGCGACGCCTCCTATCCTAAAGCTACTAGGGCGCCATTAGATCATCTTCGCATTACGCTAAAAAATACCAATTTAATCAATTATTTATATGCATTCGGGTATACGCTAACGCACCAAGATAGTGAATGGCATTGAAATAGTTTAGGCTTACAAATGAAGTGGGTTTTTATTCCCCGTGGCGAAAGGGTGAGCCTTCCGCTGATTTCAAGTACGCGAGACCAAACCAATGCACACGAGCGATGTGGAGACCCAAGCATTGATACATGCCCAATCCATCGGCTTTGCCTTGTTGCTTGCAGGTCGTGTGGATTCAGAAAGGCGTCTACGCCAAGCGCAGCGCTGCTTACGTTCCCTTGGTATCGATGACTTAGTCGATTGCAGCATGAGCACAGGCGGAGATGGGCGCTATCTGCATTTGCGAGCGAGTCACCGTTTGCTTGCGCTGTGCCCTGATTTCGATACTGCCAACATCACCACTTTCTTGCGTACGCATCAGCCGAATCGGGATCGGGCGCTGATTAGCGAGATCATCTTGGCAATGGCACTTAGCCCCGATGTGGTGTACTTTGGTAGCGAGCAGGAACTCAAAAGTAATCTACGCATGCGCTGCACTGTCGTGCAAGTGGCCTCACGCACCGAGTTGAACTTCGATACCAGCTCAATCACACGCCCACAGGCATATTGGATTTACACCAAAGAGAATGGCTTTTTACTCCGCCAAGGCGTTTCACTCGCGGATGGGTTAGAGCGGGCGCTATGCCCTGATGTCAGCGGATTTACCTATGCTTTTTCATGCCAACGTGCCTCGGAATATCTAATACTGTATGCGGTCGTATGCGAGTTGCAGAAGGTCAATAAAACAGGCTTAAATGACGTAGAGCAGCAGTGGCGCAAGCGCGCCTTAACGGGCGATGATTTTCTGTTCCGTTTTTTAGGGGAACGGGGCACTCGTGAAAATCCCATGCCGATGCGCTATTACATTCCGGGGGATCGCATTTGGTTTAAAAATCCCGATGACCATTCTTCGGATCTTGAAGGGTTTGAGGGTTCCTGGGTCATTTATTTAGGCGGCGGGCGCTTCTGTAATTTATGGGATCGCCATCGACCCTATACCCTCGAAGAGAAGTGCCTGGAGATTTATTATTGGAGCCAATGCGTTGAGGTAAGCCCTGCTGGCATTTTGTGGATGAACGAAGCTGTAGTCAAAGAGCGGGTTGAAAAGGCCCTTCATGAGCAGGATCTTAGTGGGCCGATACTTAAAAAAATGATGGTCTATCGTGACCCTACCGGTGTGTATGCAGAGGGTGGATGCATTGATTTAAGTCGCGATTCATTTAGCGCGCTGAGCAATTTATCGGAGCGCATGCAATCCGTTTAACGGTATTAAGTTCCTCATGAAATCAACCTAGGCCGGCGATATCACTTACACTCGCCTTCTATGGCATCCAAACTCAATAGCTTGACCCGCTGGCTTCGCGACTACCGTGTTTTATCCCGCTACCGAGTCCAGTGGATGTTGGCTTGCCTTTTTCTGCTCTTAGCGGCAGCAGCTACCTTAGCGGTGCCGCTGGCCTTTCGGGGGGTGGTTGATACTGGTTTAACCAGCGATGCGATTGATCTGCAGTTCATTTACCTACTCATATTGGCTGCGGTCCTCGCGGTGATGACAGCGAGCCGCTATTACATGATGTCCTGGTTAGGTGAGCGTGTAGTAGCCGATATTCGGCAACGCGTCTTTGAAAACGTCTTGCGGCAAAGCCCCCGTTATTTTGAAACCTTGCAAACTGGGGAAGTCTTATCGCGCTTAACGAGTGACACGACTTTAGTGCAAACCTTGGTAGGCTCGAGCATATCGATTGCATTGCGCAGTTTGGTCATGTTGATTGGTGGTATGACCATGATGCTGGTGACAAGTGCTTGGCTGGCGGGTGTGATGATTGTTCTGCTTGCCATTATTGTGTTGCCGCTTTGGGCACTGGGCAGACGGGTGCGCAAAATGTCGCGCACCAGCCAAGATAAAGTCGCCGATACCAGCGCCATGGCTGGAGAGGTTTTGAATGCCATCACCACGGTACAAGCATTCACGCGTGAGCCCCATGAACAGCAACGTTTTAATGCCGCAGTAGAAACCGCTTTTCTGGAAGCGAGGAAGCGCATCACCATGCGCTCGGTGCTAACCGCCATGGCGATTGTGATGTCCTTTGGTGTGATCGTATTTGTGCTTTGGATTGGCGCGCAGCAAGTGACTGCCGGGGTGATGACCTTAGGGGAGCTAACGCAGTTTGTACTCTATGCGGTATTGATCGCTGGATCGATTGGCGCGCTCTCGGAGACCTGGGGTGATTTGCAGCGGGCTGCTGGCGCGATGGAGCGCTTGGTAGAGTTAATGCAAGCGCCTCCCGACTTGGTGTATCGCGACACAACTGCCAGCCAAGAGCCAATCTCATCCCTATCCCAATCTCAATCCCTAGATCAGGTGGATGCAGTGGCATTCCAGGATGTGTCATTTGCGTACTCATCCCGCCCCAATTTTATGGCCGTCAATCACCTTTCGTTTGCTGTGCCTCAAGGCGCTCGGTATGCCCTGGTAGGTCCATCTGGCGCTGGTAAAAGTACCTTGTTTGCGATGCTCTTGCGCTTTTATGCACCGACGGCTGGCCAGATTGCGATTTTAGGTCGGGACATTACCCACTGGCCGGTTAGCGAGCTACGTAATCTGATTGGCATCGTTCCGCAAGAGCCCGTTATCTTTGCATCGAGCGCCATGGAAAACATTCGCTATGGCAAATTAGATGCAACAGATGAAGAGGTGATTGCTGCCGCGAAAACGGCTCATGCCGATGGATTTATCTCTGCATTGCCAGAAGGCTACGCTAGTTTTTTGGGGGAGCGTGGTGTGCGCTTGTCGGGCGGACAAAAGCAACGGATCTCGATTGCCAGGGCGATATTGAAAAACCCACCCATCTTGCTGTTGGATGAAGCGACCAGCGCCCTTGATGCGGAGTCTGAGCGCGAGGTGCAATTGGCCTTGGATAGTGTGCTGCCGGGAAGAACGTCACTCACCATAGCCCACCGTTTAGCAACGGTGCTGCGCGCAGATTCGATTTTAGTCTTAGAGGAAGGGCGACTCGTGGAGCAGGGCAGTCATGCCGATTTAATTCAGCAGGGCGGATTGTATGCACGCTTAGCTGACTTGCAGTTTGCATAAGAAGCATCTTAAAACCAGCAGCTTCTTAGTGATACATTAACCCGCTGATTTTTTTGGGTTCAGTTGTCGCCATACCAGCACGCCACCACTGGCTAACTGAATCAAGAGAAGGCTAGTTGCTAGTGCAGCTAAGGTAGTAAAGTACGCCGCTGAATCCGAAAAGAGAACGGGGAGTCCATCGAGTAAAGCGGTCTCACGTAAGTAATCCATTCGGGGTATCAGCATAAATGCCACGATGGCGGTTGAGATCGCCAAGACAATGGTAGGAAGGCGCAAGCGCTTGTATTCCACGAGGCCTCGCTTGATTAGTAGATTCGAGACGCTGAGGACAATAAAAGCGATGCCCAAAAAATAGTTAGCCAAGTATTGCGTAATGATGTCTGCCAACATGCCGCCCGCTTGGATATCGGTAGAAGCAATGCGCACCACAATCAGGCTAAGCAACTGACCTAGGAGGCCGCCGCCCAGTGAAAGGCAAAGGCAAGTAATGAAGCGCCCTGTAGCGCTGTACGGATCCCCGGACTTTGCGGCGTTTATGAAGGTAGGCTGCGGCATGGCAAGATTAACAGTGGCAATGAGTACGGACTAGGCATGGGGTTATGGCGTCATTTCTCATATTTTGGGCATAAAAAATCAGGTCTTTTGGTAGTTTTGCACATTCCCTGCAATAAAAGAGCAAACTAAGCTAGTTCGCCGACTTTCCAGATTGGCTATTTTTTTGTATTTGAGATCGATTTACCTGCTGAGGATTTATTAATAACACCATGATTCAGATACAAATTTGGGGTGATTTTGAGTGCCCTTACTCCTATCTTCAGACGGTGGCACTGGCCAAGCTGAAAGAGCGCTATCAGGATGGCATTGAGATTATTTGGCGGGCAATCGAGCTGACCCCCACTATTGGCACGATGCCGCCATCGGATTCGTTTCTGAAAAAATTGCAGCAGGCGTCGTTGGAGCCGATTGTGCAAGAAGAAAAGCTGGTATTGCGCACCCCCGCTTTTTTGACTTACACCTGGCTGGCACAGGAGAGTGTGTGTTTTGCCAATAAACACGGAAAATCGTTGCAACTGGCATTGGCTATTTTTAAGTCGGTGTTTAGTCAGGGCGGCAACGTCAGCAACGAAGATGAAATCATTACGCTGGCGGAGCAAGTCGGCATCGAGCCCAATGCCTTGCGCGAGGCGTTTGATGATGGCGTAGTGACCAAGCAAGTGATTGCAGATGAAGAGGAATTCAAGGCAAACGGCTTTCAGGGCGTGCCCGCTATGTTGATTGGCGAGAAGAATTTTTCGCCCAAAAGTTTTATGCCGGTAACGGGCTATACCGACGTCGATGAGCTCGAAAAGTTAATTCCCATCAAGTCACTGCTGGGTAGTAACTGATTTATACCCGGGGCATAAGCCAGGTAAATCGGCTCAGCAGGGTCTGTTTCACTGCACACAGACCCACATGACTAAAAAGTGCTAGGATTTAGCCATGGTAAAAAGGTTGATCAGTCTCATGCTAGTCCTATTGGTGCCCATGCAGGCCATGGCGGCCCTCAGTATGGATTTGCAAATGCATCAAATGCCCTCCAGTGCACTGGAGTTGGCACATACCAAAGCATCCGTTAATCATGCTTGCCATCAAGAGGTGAGTGCTACTGGAACACAGGAGTCGGGTGCTGCTGCTGTTGATCATCAACGCAACTGCAAGGCTTGTCCGTTGTGTATGGCTTTTGGTCTTACAGGCGATGCACTCCTTTTGATCACTGCCGATCACCTCACACAAAGCGTGACCCATATCACGCACATCTTAGTCAGCGTAGACCCAACTAGACTGATTAAGCCACCCATTCTGTAACTCCCTAGGATTAGTCCGCCCATTTTTTGGGTATCACTTTCTTTGGAGTCTTACATGAAAAAAATCGTTATTGCTTTACTTTGTGTTTTATCGTCGCATGCCGTTATGGCTGTCGAGTGGGTCAATGGGGAAATTGTCCGCATTGATACTGGGCGCAACCGCATCATGATGAAGCACGAATACATCCCTAGTATCAAAATGCACGCCATGACCATGCCATTTGGCATCAGTAGCGGCCTTAATGTCGAGCCGTACAAGCCGGGCGATAAGGTGCGCTTTCAGTTCAAGATAGTGGATGGGACGTTAGACATCACCACCATGGAAAAACTGAAATGAAATTGCTCCCCAAAATTGGTGGAGTAGTGCTCACCCTGTTTGGTCTGGCTGGGCAGTTGTATGCTGCCCCCATGGGCTTTAAAAATAGCTGGATGATTATGGGGGACTTTAGTAAAACCTACCAAGAGTTTTCCTTTAATTACGCAACGACTGCCAATGACGCCATTGGATTCTCAGCTAGCGCCATGCAAACCGATGACTACTCCAAGCGCCAGCAAAATACCGAGGTGGTTTATACCCGGAAAGTAGCGCGTTGGAATCTACCCAATGCGCAGGCCAATATCTGGTTTATTGGCGGACTGGGCTCAACCACCGGCAGTAGCTTTGGAGGGTCAAAAGCAATGGCCTCACCCGGATTACAAGTTGACTATGAAACCACCCGTTTTTACTCCATGGCATCTGCGCGCGTTTATGCAGCGCAGGGGGCTACCAGCAACATCACCACCGCAAGGCTTGGGGCATCCTTTTATGAGGTGGATTACGACCAGCCACAACCCTGGGTCGTCATTGAGGCTAGACGAATGACCTTCGTATCCAATCAGTATGAATTTACACCGATGCTTCGGGTTATACACAATCGGTATTTTGTTGAGGCAGGCGCCAATTTATCGGGCCAGCTGCGTTTTAATTTTATGTACAACTATTAGGATGAACATCATGAAACTATTGAACTTTGTATTTGCAATCGCATTGATGGGTTTAAGTCAGGCTAGCCTCGCCAGCACGAAAGTGACCGTCAATGGCATGGTTTGCTCTTTTTGCGCCCAGGGCATTGAAAAGAGCTTGTTGAAGATGGATAGCACGAAGGCAGTATTGGTTGACCTAAAAAATAAGGTCGTTGTGGTCGAGCCAAAAGACGGGAAAACCCTCAATGAAAAAGAAGTCCGCCAAGAAATCATTGACTCGGGCTATGACGTCGTCAATGTAGAGACCATTCCACAAACGGTTGCGCAGTTTAGGGATCAGATGAAAGGCAAAAAATGAGTGTGGATGGGTCATCCGATGTAAAAACGCCGTACATCAGTTCATTAGTCAGCCTCTTTGCTAGTTCCAGCACCTTAATCTGCTGCGCGCTGCCTGCGTTATTAGTCAGCATAGGTGCTGGTGCTGCACTGGCTTCACTGGTTTCTGTATTTCCGCAAATTGTGTGGATTAGCGAACACAAAGAGGCGATTTTTCTGATCAGCAGTGCTTTGATGGTGGCAGGCGGCGTTTTGCAATGGCGTAATCGCTACGCCCCATGCCCCATCGACCCAGACCTCAGAAACGCCTGCCTAAAGACGCGCCGGACTTCATTGCGTATTTACTTAGTCAGCTTGGTTTTGTTACTCGTCGGAGGGTGGTTTGCATTTATCCAGCCACTGTTACTCTAAATCCCGCTTAAAAAGGAGTAAATTGCTCGGTTTAGGCATCAATCAACAGAAATAGCCGGTTTCTAATACGATTAGGGGGTACCTTCATCTATTTAGGCCAATCAATTCAATGGAACACTACCAAGTTATTACGATGTCCGACAGGGTTGCCCTGTCCTTTACGAAAAGCATGCGCTTTTTTGCCGATACCTTCTTTCAGAAACGCTACGGTCATCGTGCGGTGGTGTTGGAAACGGTAGCGGGTGTTCCAGGTATGGTTGCTGGTATGTGGACTCACCTCACGAGTCTGCGGCAAATGCGCCATGGCTATGGCCCCAAAATTCGGACCCTCTTAGCTGAGGCCGAAAACGAGCGCATGCATTTGATGACATTCATCGAGATTGCTAAACCCAACTGGTTCGAGCGCTATTTGGTTTTATTTGCCCAGGCCGTTTTTTGGAATGTCTTTTTTGTTATCTATGTCTTTTTTCCACGCACTGCGCATCGCATTGTGGGGTACTTTGAAGAGGAAGCGGTGTATTCCTACACCGAGTATTTAAAAGAGATAGATGAGGGCAGAACACCCAATATTCCAGCGCCCCAAATTGCGATTGATTACTGGAAGCTGCCAGCTAATGCGACGTTGCGTGATGTCGTACTGGTGGTGCGCGAAGATGAAGCAGGGCATCGTGATACAAACCATGCCTTTGCCAGCGAATACGATAACCCCGAGCAAAAATAAACCGAAGGCGACTATCTGCGATGAAGATGTATGACTTAATCACCCTTGCCGAAAAGGCAATCTTAATTTTGATCGCCATTTTTACGATCGTTAGTGTTGGCATCGAAATGTATACCGTGATCATCAACGGCAAGATTTCCTTAACGGATCTGTTGCTGATGTTCATCTATGCCGAGGTCCTCGG
>CAWUTW010000044.1:0-6837 GCA_963925585.1 uncultured Polynucleobacter sp.
CCATGGATTTAGCTACCAAGTGAGGCGCGGCCGGGGTTGCTAATACATAAGGGCATAGATCACTTGCATTCCCAGGGTAGCCAGATGCTAGCTTGAGTGATTCCAGGTCCTCATTTACTGTAAGGCCATTAGGCGACTGACTTGTTCCAGCGACCACGGGTTTAAATCCCATGACCGTTTGATTGGGTACAAGTGCTTTGATTTTGAGAATCAGCGCAGAAGCAATCAGCGTCTTGCCGACTTCGGTATCGGTACCGGTAATAAAAAATCCACGGTTACGCAATTGACTCATACTGCTTTCGTTTCGCTAGAGGCATAAACGAGGGCTTCTATTTTTTGTAATTCGGCAATGAGTTCACGCACTGCCTGGGTACTGTGATTGGCCGAGAAGGTAATACGCAAGCGCGCACTGCCTTCCGGAACAGTCGGCGGTCGTATCGCCGGAATCCAATAGCCTGCCTCATCTAATTTTTTTGATGCTAATAGTGCCGCTGCATTGCTACCCAGTACCAGTGGCTGAATGGGTGTGATGGATCGACTCATTTGCCAATGCTGCAGTTGCATTTCTTGACGCCAAATGGCAATCAGTTGATCTAAGTGCGCCCGTCGCGCTTGGCCTTCTTCGCCTTCAATCAGATGCAAGCTCGCCAGTACCGTATGGGCAATAGCGGGAGGGGTGGCGGTGCTGTATATATAGGGCCGTCCTTTTTGAATCAGGCATTCCATCAGTGTTGTATGAGCACAGACAAAGGCGCCACTGACGCCAGCGGCTTTGCCCAGCGTGCCAATGTAAACAATGCGATCCGATTGAATTTGGGAGTGCTCCAAAATGCCGTGGCCATATTTTCCGAGTACGCCAAAGCCGTGGGCGTCATCGACAATCAGTAGTGCATCATGGGCTTTGGCAATCGTCAGCAAATCGGCTACTGGAGCCAAATCACCATCCATACTGAATACACCGTCCGTCACAATCAATTTGTGCGCTGCCGAATCAGCCTGAAGCATTTCTGTTAAGTGCGCTAGATTGGTGTGATCAAATAAGTGAACCGCTGCTTTCGTTTGCGCTGCTGCTAGTTTGACGCCATCGATAAGGGATGCATGATTTAACTGGGCGGAATAGATGCTAATACCAGCATTGTGATTTGCTGCATGCAAGCCTAGCCCCGCCAGCGTAGTAATCGCTGTAATGTTCGCAAGGTAGCCCGTACAAAAAAAGAGTGCACGCGCATCGTCGATATGCTTCTGTTGGGTGCGGGCTAACTCGGTCTCCAGTAAGTCATGTGCCAAGCTATGGCCGCTGATAAGGTGTGAGGCGCCGCTGCCAACACCATACTGCGCCGCGCCTTCAGCCATTGCTGCGACAAGCCGCGGATGATTGGCAAAACCAAGGTAATCATTACTGCAAAATGCCTTAAGCAGGCGACCTGCTACCTTGACCTCGACATCGCAAGGGCTCTGCGTTTGCTTGAGGCTACGACGCAATAGTGCGGCATCTAGGGTGCCCAGCTGTTGCTCTGCAAGGGCAAGGGCAGTGAATGGGCTTACGCTAGACTTCATTATTTTTGTGCGTGCAGGACATCTTCTACCACCCGCTGAATACGTTCACCCATTTCCATAGTTTCATCGGCGCTCAGTATGTAGGGTGGCATCACGTAGATAGTAGAACCAATTGGCCTTACCAAAACCCCTTCTGCAATTCCACGTGTGAATACCGCACGGGCAAAGGTAGTTGGCTTATTCAAGGCATCGTGGGCAACATCAAAAGCCAATATCATGCCCTGTTGCCTTAGGTGTTCGATGCGATCATCTGCCCCGGTCCATGCAAATGCAGTGGTGAGGTCGTGCGCACGCTGCAGATTACGATCTAAAACGTGTTCTGCCTCAAAAAGATCAAGGCAGGCCAGTGCAGCAGCGCAGGCTAGCGGGTTACCAGTGTAGGAGTGGGAATGCAAAAATCCTCGGGCAGTGTCATCTGAGTAGAAGGCCTGGTAAATGGCGTCAGTCGTTAAGCACAGTGATAAGGGTAAGTAGCCGCCGCTAATTCCTTTGGAGAGGGTAATGAAGTCAGGCCAAATACCCGCATGCTCACAGGCAAAGAACCGACCTGTTCTGCCGCACCCTACTGCAATTTCGTCGGCGATGAGGTGAATGCCGTATTGATCACAGAGTGCGCGGGCGCGCTGTAGGTATTGTGGGGAATGCATCGCCATTTGCCCAGCGCATTGCACCAGCGGCTCCAAAATGAGGGCAGCAATATGATGGTGTTCCTGTTGTAGTAGCAGTTCTAATTCATGCGCGGCACGCAGCGCAACTTCAGTTGCTGATTCCCCATCCTGCGCTTGGCGACTGTCAGGCGACATGACAGTGAATACATCCGACAGCAGTGATCCGTACGCAGTTCGAAATAAGGGCACGTCAGTTACGGCCAAAGCCCCCAGAGTTTCACCATGGTAACTATTTTGCAAACAGACGAATCGGGATTTCTCAGGCTTTCCGGTGAGCTGCCAATAGTGGTGGCTCATCTTTAAGGCAATCTCTACTGCAGAGGCGCCGTCCGATGCGTAAAAAGCATGCCCCAGGTGATGATGCGTTAGAGCGGAGAGCCGCTCTGATAGCTCGATCACGGGCTGGTGTGTAAACCCTGCCAGCATCACGTGCTCAATTTTTTCGAGTTGATCCCGAATGCGCTGATTTATAAACGGATTGGAATGCCCAAATAAATTCGTCCACCAGGAACTAATGCAATCCAGAATAGGCTTATCTTGATCGTCATACAACCAAGCACCCTTCCCCCGAGCAATTGTCACCAAGGGAATGTTCTCGTGGTGCTTCATTTGCGTGCAGGGGTGCCAAACCGACGCAAGGCTACGCGAAATCCACTCCTCTGTTTGCTTGGGCTGGCTTAGCGATGTTGTCATGAATGATATTTGACCATTAGTTTTGGCTTGAAGTGGATTCATCTGTTATGTTTATGGCTTATTCGCCCCTTTTTTGGAATTTCCTTATGTCCCAAAGTCAGCTTCTTGAGAAACCCCTGATTCAAGCAACGTCGGTATCGGTCGCCAAAGCAAGTATCTCTGAGGGTGACTGGACAGTTGCAGGTGTCGAAGCCTTGTTTGCTCTGCCATTCAATGATTTACTTTTTCGCGCTCAAGAAGTGCACCGGGCTTATTTCCCAGAGGGTGATGTGGAATTGGCCACCTTGTTATCCATTAAGACCGGCGGCTGTCCGGAGGATTGTGGCTATTGCCCTCAAGCGGCGCGGTACAACACGGATGTTAAAGCCAATAAATTGATGGACTTAGAAGAAGTGCTGGAGGCAGCCAAAGCAGCGAAGGCAGCTGGCTCCAATCGTTTCTGCATGGGCGCAGCCTGGCGCGAACCCAAAGACCGCGATATTGAAAAGGTGTCCGCGATGATTCGGGGGGTTAAGGCCCTTGGCCTAGAAACCTGCGCCACACTCGGTATGCTAGAGCCTGAACAGGCTAAGGCACTGCAAGGCGCTGGATTGGATTTCTATAACCACAATCTGGACACCAGCGAGGATTTTTACCGCACGGTGATTAAGACCCGTGACTATCAGGATCGCTTGGATACGATCTCCCATGTCCGTGCTGCTGGTATGTCGGTGTGCTGTGGCGGAATTGTGGGCATGGGTGAATCGCGCGAGCAGCGCGCTGCCTTCATTGCGCGCCTGGCTAATTTGAGCCCTTATCCCGAATCAGTGCCGATCAATCACTTGGTTCCGGTTGCGGGGACCCCACTGGCTGATCAGCCGCCAATGGACCCCTTGGAGTTTGTGCGGACCATTGCAGTAGCACGCATCACCATGCCCAAAGCCCGTGTGCGTTTATCTGCCGGTAGACAAGAGCTGGGTCGAGCCGTCCAAGCAATGTGCTTTCAGGCAGGCGCCAATTCCATTTTTTACGGTGATCAATTGCTGACAACGGGTAACCCAGAGGCAGAAGAAGATCGTGCACTGCTGGCCGAACTGGGACTTAAGACCAAGCAAAACGTGAAGGCCGAAGTCACGGTATAGTTTTAGCTATGCCTATGTCATTAATGGATCGATTCATTACCGAGTTTGATGTCGCTTTGCGATCCCTTGCTGGCGGAGCCCAGGCCCGTCGCGCAATGCCGACACTAGAAAATACAGCCGCCCTTGATTCTGTTGAGCGAGCCCATGCAGCCGGGCTCATGCGGGTTAATCATGTGGGTGAGGTATGCGCTCAAGCCTTGTACCAATCGCAAAAAATAGTAGCACGTAGCCCTGAAACGCGGGCCATGCTCGACCATGCAGCGCAAGAGGAAATGGACCACATGGCTTGGTGTGAAGAGCGTCTGTCTGAACTCGGCTCGCACACCAGTTATTTAAATCCCATTTGGTATGCCGGATCTTTTGGTATCGGCCTGTTAGCAGGCTTAGCAGGCGATCGATGGAGTTTGGGCTTTGTAGCGGAAACCGAAAAGCAGGTGGAAAAGCACCTCAATGGCCACCTTGAAACCTTGCCACTGGCAGATACGCGCTCGCGAGCCATTGTTGATCAGATGCGCCGTGATGAAATCGATCATGGGCAATCAGCATGGGATGCAGGCGGAAAGCCTTTGCCACAGCCCATCAAAAATGCCATGGAGGCCATTTCTAAAGTCATGACTACAGCAGCCTACAAGGTGTGAATCGGATTGCGTAGCAAAACTGCATAAAAATGAGGGCATTATTTACCCTAAGTCTATTAATACTGTATATATAAACAGTATTAATTTAGATAATTAAGTTATATATCTAAGATAAGTTCTTAAGTATATTTTGCAAGCCGTTGTTTCGGGTGACTATTTTTATAATACCTATCTTAATAGTCATCGCTAAGTGTCTGTAAACACTAGAGAAAATCCAAAAAAAACCATTAAAAGACTTGACCCTCTGAATCCCTTCCTCTAAAGTGGGAAGAAGTGTGAAAAAGTGGGGTAAATGGTGTTTCAAGGTGCTTCAGCTCTCAATTTGGATGCAAAAGGCCGCATGTCTGTGCCGGCTAAGCATCGCGACGCTTTGCTTGTGCAGGGTGAGGGAAGAGTTACCTTAACCAAACACCCCGATGGGTGTTTGATGGTTTTTCCCCGCCCTGAGTGGGAGGCATTTCGAGTGCGTGTAGCGCAATTGCCAATGGATGCACATTGGTGGCGCCGAATTTTTTTAGGTAACGCAACGGAACTCGATCTAGATAGTGCGGGGCGCATTTTAGTAAGCCCTGAGTTGCGATCTGCTGCAGGAATTCAGCGTGAAGTCATTCTGCTTGGTATGGGTAGTCACCTTGAGTTATGGGATGCAGCAACGTACGCAACAAAAGAGCAGGCCGCAATGATGCAAGGTGTGCCGGACGCCCTCAAACAATTTACTTATTAATGACAGGGCCGCATGAATCAGACTCATCGCCCAGTCTTACTGGCCGAGGCGGTAACTGCACTGCTGGAAAGTCCTTTGTTGCAAACAGAATCACCCGAAAAATCAATTTTAATCGATGGCACCTTTGGGCGCGGCGGTCATACGCGAGCACTCTTAGGAGCGATTCGACCCGATGCGCAGTTGATTGCATTCGACAAGGATGTACAAGCGATTGCAGAGGCAAAAAAAATACAGGACTCGCGTTTGCAGATTGTGCACAGCAGCTTCGCAAGCATGGCGCAGTATGCCGAACCGACATCAGTTGCCGGAGTGCTACTCGATTTGGGTATCAGTTCGCCACAGGTCGACGAAGCCGAGCGGGGGTTTTCATTTCGTCGCGATGGGCCGCTTGATATGCGCATGAATACCACTACTGGGCTGACTGCGGCACAGTGGCTGAATCAAGCTAGCTTGGATGATATTGCGCACGTGATTAAAACCTACGGGGAAGAGCGCTTTGCCCTGCCGATTGCAAAAGCAATCCTTGCACGCCGCGAATTGAATCAGCCATTAGCTACAACTATGGATTTAGCAAACTTGGTTGCCGGTGTTATTAAAAAACGGGAGCCGGGTCAAGATCCAGCAACGCGTACATTTCAAGCGCTGCGCATATACATCAATAAAGAATTAGATGATTTAGCCCTCGGTCTGCAAGCAGCCCTGGATTTACTCAAGCCGGGCGGACGCTTAGTAGTTATCAGCTTTCACTCACTAGAAGACCGCATCGTAAAGCAATTTATGCAAATGCATTCAGCGGTAGAGATCCCACGCGGTTTACCGATTCGCGCAAAAGATTTACCGCAGGGCGAATTGGAGCTCATCGCTAGAGTCAAACCAAGCAATGCCGAAGTAAGCGATAACCCGCGCGCACGCTCAGCAGTAATGCGAGTAGCGCAAAAACGCAGCCTCGAGGCCGGCCTCATTTACCGAAGACAGGTAAGCCAATGAATCGTGCCACGCTAACCTTACTCGCCCTTCTACTCATTTGTGCGCTGTCACTCGTATCGGCACAACAGCGGGGCCGTAAGTTGGTTACTGCAATTGAGCGCGCGCAAATAGAAGAGCGCAAACTAAATCAAGAATGGCTTCGCCTTGAATACGAGCAGCGTAATTTATCGAAATCGGCGCGGATTCGGGATGTGGCTCGCAATCAACTCAATATGAGTCCCATCGCACCTAATCGAACCATTTATTTGCGAGTAGAGCAGTGAAGCGAGTCGGATTCTCAACGACGCCTAATTTAGTGTTGCGTCTGCCCATGTGGCGGTCGCGCTTAATGCTATTTATGTTGTTTGTTGCATTTGCTGCGCTGGTATTGCGGGCGCTTTGGATTCAGGGGCCTGGTAATGCTTTTTATGAAGCCAAGGCAGTCAAGGGAACTCAGCGTGAGCTGGAGA
>CAWUTW010000045.1:0-9304 GCA_963925585.1 uncultured Polynucleobacter sp.
GCTTTACAGCGGAGGCAAAAGCCATTTTTGCTAGCAAGCAAAATGTGCGTTTACTCGAAATTCCACTCGGCATTGAATTTAATGCATTCGATATGAAGCGTGTGGGTGGTGGTTTATTGGTGCAATCGCCAGACTTTAAAAATGTTGCGCAATCTGAGCTGCGTGTGGTCTCAAAACGCCAGCCGACCCCAACGGAGCTCACGGACATGATGTTCGCTTGGCGCGTTGCTAAGTTTGTCAAATCCAATGCCATTGTGTATTGCGCCGATGGTATGACTTTGGGTATTGGTGCTGGTCAAATGAGCCGGGTCGATTCGGCACGCATGGCCAGCATTAAGGCTGAAAACGCAGGTCTTAGCCTAGCGTCCTCAGCGGTTGCCAGCGATGCATTTTTCCCATTTCGGGATGGCTTGGATGTAGTCGTTTCTGCAGGCGCAGGCTGCGCGATTCAACCAGGCGGCAGCATGCGCGACGAGGAAATCATCGCTGCTGCGAATGAGCATGGCATTGCGATGGTCTTCACCGGCACCCGCCATTTCCGCCACTAAAACCAAACGGACATTGATAGAAACCCATGCGCTGGATCGGAATTGACCCTGGACTTCGTACGACTGGCTTTGGCATCATTGATGTGGATGGCCAGAAAATGACCTACGTAGCCTCCGGAACAATTGAGAGCGGCGACCCTAAGAAAGGCCTTCCTGAACGTCTAGGTACCTTGTATAACGGCATTAAAGAAGTCTTAGATACTTACCATCCTGAATCAGCTGCGATTGAAGAAGTCTTTTTAAACGTCAATCCACGCTCCACCTTGATGCTTGGGCAAGCCAGAGGGTCGGTCATCGCTGCCCTCGTATCTGCCAAACTGAGTGTGGCCGAATACAGCGCCCTGCGTGTCAAGCAGTCAATCGTTGGTACAGGACGAGCTACAAAGCCACAAGTACAAGAAATGGTGAAGCGCTTATTGCGCCTAAGTCGCGCGCCCGGCACCGATGCATCCGATGCATTGGGCGTTGCCATCTGTGCTGCGCACCACTATCGCTTACCTGCAGCCCTCAAAGTCAAGCCCTCCAGCAAAGAGTAAGATCTCACCATGATTGGACGCATTCAAGGCACTTTAATTGCTGTACATCCACCGCGCTTAGTGGTGGATTGCCATGGCGTTGGTTATGAAATCGATGTGCCCATGAGCACCCTCTATCAGTTGCCAGGCACCAACCACACCATTACCTTGCTAACGCATTTTCAGGTGCGTGAAGATGCGCAGCAACTCTTTGGTTTTGCCACGGAATCCGAGCGTGAGGCCTTTCGGGCGCTGATTAAAATTAGTGGTGTTGGCTCGCGTACGGCGCTTGCCGTTTTATCGGGCATGAGTGTAAATGAACTGGCACAAGCAATTGCCCTGCAAGAACCTGGTCGCTTTACCCAGGTTCCTGGTATCGGCAAAAAAACTGCCGAGCGCCTCTTGTTGGAGCTCAAAGGAAAGCTGGGGCCCGATTTAGGTCAGGGTGTTGGCGCAGCGGCGACTGCTCAGCCCAGCAGCGAAGTCTTGCAAGCGTTGCTATCTTTGGGTTACTCCGAGAAAGAAGCACTTTTGGCAATTAAGCAAATCAGTCCCGATGCCTCGGTATCCGAAGGTATTCGTCAGGGCTTAAAGTATTTATCCAAAGTGTAAATTGCACGAAGCGAATACACTCTCATCATGGCCATACACACCGACGATTTAAGCGCTCTACCGGATGACCTTCCAGCAGAGGGGGATCGCCTGGTTAGTGGCTCGGCCGGTAACGCAGAAGCCGTCTTTGAGCGTGCCTTACGCCCCCGCCAGCTCGATGAATACGTTGGTCAAACCAAAGCCCGCTCGCAGCTGGAAATCTTTATTAGCGCCACGCGTGCGCGTAATGAAGCACTCGATCACGTCTTGCTCTTTGGACCGCCTGGTTTAGGTAAGACAACGCTGGCGCACATCATCGCCCGTGAACTCGGTGTGAACTTGCGCCAAACCAGCGGCCCCGTACTTGATCGCCCTGGTGACCTGGCGGCACTACTCACCAATTTAGAAGCAAACGACGTTCTCTTTATTGATGAGATCCATCGCTTGTCACCCGTGGTAGAAGAGATTCTGTACCCTGCTCTAGAGGACTATGCGCTTGACATCATGATCGGTGAAGGTCCTGCCGCGCGCAGCGTTAAGCTGGATCTCAAGCCCTTTACCTTAATTGGCGCCACGACACGTGCCGGCATGCTCACCAATCCACTGCGTGACCGTTTTGGTATTGTGGCGCGCCTGGAGTTTTATACAACGGATGAGCTCACCCTAATTGTGGAGCGTTCCGCCAATTTACTGAAAGCAAAGATCGATCCGAGCGGCGCTACTGAAATCGCTCGGCGTGCACGTGGCACGCCGCGGATCGCCAATCGCCTGTTGCGACGGGTGCGTGACTTTGCTGAAGTGAAAGGCACTGGCGTTATCACCAAAGCCATGGCCGATGCTGCTTTGGCTATGCTCGATGTCGATCCCAGTGGATTTGATGTGATGGACCGCAAATTGCTCGAAGCAATTCTGCATAAGTTCGATGGCGGTCCCGTTGGGATTGATAACCTGGCTGCAGCGATTGGTGAAGAGCGCGATACGATTGAAGACGTTCTCGAGCCGTATTTGATTCAGCAGGGTTATTTGCAGCGTACTTCGCGTGGTCGCATTGCGACGCGCTTAGCGTATGAGCACTTTGGATTAACACCGCCAAGCAATAACCTCGACCTAGTTACCTAGGCTGATTTAGCTTAGCGTCACTTTCACAAAACGACGCTTACCCACCTGCAATACAAAGGATCCAGCAGGTACTTGCAGGCCTTTATCGCTAATCACTGCCCCATCAATCCGCACCCCACCCTGCTCAATATTGCGATTGGCTTCTGCATTCGATGGCGCCAAGCCAGTCATCTTGATTAATGCAGTAATGCCCAGCGGCGCGCCCGATAAAGCGATTTCAGGAACGTCGTCTGGGATGCCGCCTTTGGCGCGGTGATTGAAGTCTTCAAGGGCTTTTTCTGCTGCCGCCTGCGAATGAAAACGGGCCACGATTTCTTGGGCAAGAAGTACTTTGCAGTCACGCGGATTGCGGCCGGCTACAACTTCTTGTTTCATTAAATCAATTTCAGCAAGCGGTCTAAACGACAGCAATGTGAAGTAGCTCCACATCAATTCATCGGAGATACTCATGAGCTTGCCAAACATCTCGTTTGGCTGTTCACTGATGCCAACGTAATTGGCCTTGGATTTGCTCATTTTCTCTACACCATCAAGACCAACGAGTAATGGCATGGTCAAAATACACTGTGGCTCTTGACCATACTCCCGTTGCAGCTCGCGGCCGACGAGTAGATTGAATTTTTGATCGGTGCCGCCCAGTTCCAAATCGCTCTTTAAGGCAACGGAATCGTAGCCTTGCATTAGCGGATACAGAAATTCGTGTACTGAAATTGGCACACCCGAGCGGTAGCGCTTCGTAAAGTCATCCCGCTCGAGCATCCGCGCTACGGTATAGCGGGCTGCCAACTGAATCATGCCGCGCGCGCCGAGCGGATCGCACCACTCGCTGTTGTAACGGACTTCAGTTTTAGTTGGATCAAGCACCAGGCTCGCTTGCTTGTAATAGGTTTGCGCATTTTCGGCTATGGCTTCTGCGGTTAGCGGTGGGCGTGTTGCGTTTCTGCCCGAAGGGTCGCCAATCATGCTCGTAAAATCGCCAATCAAGAAAATCACGGTATGGCCCAAGTCTTGCAGTTGCCTCAGCTTATTTAGAACCACCGTATGCCCCAAATGAATATCCGGCGCAGTTGGATCTAACCCCAGCTTAATTCGCAGTGGTGTTTTCGTAGCCTGGCTACGGGCGAGCTTGGCAAGCCAATCGGCCTCCACTAAAAGCTCATCACAACCCCGTTTTGTTACCTCTAGGGCAGCAAAAACGTCAGGGGTTAGAGGGTATTTCGATTCTGGGGTAGCCGCCATACTGATTCAATTATCGAGTTCGGTTAAATTAGGGTTTCAGTTACGATAATTGTATTGTCGCATTCCTCAGAATAGAGCCCGCCTACCGCATGCATAAGTCCCGCCCCCTTTACATTGGCATGATGTCTGGCACCAGCCTTGACGGGATTGATGCGGTACTTGCCGAACTGGGTCCCGATGGCCAAACCCAACTCCTCGGGGCAGTGAGCGCCCCCTTTGCACCCTCGCTCAGGCAAGCCCTATTGGCCCTCCAAACTCCTAGCGATAATGAAATCCACCGCGAACATCTGGCTGCGAATGCCTTAGCAATTGCGTACGCAGACCTTGTTAAACAGCTACTGACCGATAGCAAACGGCAGCCTTTCGAGATCAGTGCGATTGGCGCGCATGGCCAAACCATTCGGCACCAAGCAGGCTCTAATAACGCCCTTGCGTATACCCACCAAACCCTAAACCCCGCATTGCTGGCTGAACTCACTGGCATTGATGTGATTGCGGATTTTCGGAGCCGTGATCTCGCCGCAGGCGGCCATGGCGCGCCTTTGGTGCCCGCATTTCATGCACAGCAATTTGCAAGCGATAAAAACACAGCCGTACTGAACCTTGGCGGCATCGCTAACCTCACGATCCTTCCGCAGAATGGCACTGTCACTGGTTTTGATTGTGGCCCCGGCAACATGCTGATGGATGCCTGGATCACAAAACACCAAGGGTATGCCTTTGATCGCGATGGCACTTGGGCGGCACAAGGCGTAGTAATTGATTCCCTACTGGAGCGGATGTTGGCAGATCCTTTTTTTACTAAAGTGCCGCCCAAGAGTACGGGCCGCGATGACTTTCATCTGCAGTGGTTAGAAAAGCAAATTGGCAGTAATGTTTTTAAGGCCGAAGATGTGCAAGCGACTCTATTGCGTCTCACCGTGACTGCGGCGCTGCAATCCATTTACGTATATGCACCACGAACTGACATCCTGATTGTGTGTGGTGGCGGCGCTCGCAACACCGCACTTTTGAACGGGCTACATGACCATGCTCAAACGGTTTTCAAACATGTCCTTGAAATCTGCAGCAGTGAAGCAAATGGAGTCGATCCGCAACTAGTTGAGGCTCTGGCCTTTGCATGGCTAGCATGGGCTCATAAAACAAAACGGCCAGCAAATTTGCCGGCCGTTACGGGAGCAAGTGGGCCTCGAATCTTAGGCGCTTGCTACCCTGCTTAAAAAAACTTATGCGGAGAAAGACGATCCACAGCCGCAAGTTGACGTTGCACCCGGATTCTTAATTACAAACTGTGAGCCATTGATGTCTTCTTTGTAATCGATCTCAGCGCCAACGAGGTATTGAAAGCTCATTGAATCCACCAATAGGGTTACGCCATTTTTATCAAAAGCGGTGTCGTCTTCGTTCACAGCATCATCAAAAGTGAAACCATACTGGAAACCAGAACAGCCGCCACCTTGCACAAATACGCGCAGCTTTAATTCAGGATTTCCTTCTTCGGCAATTAGATCGGCTACTTTTGCTGCCGCGCTATCGGTAAAGATCAATGGAATCGGTGGCTCAGCAAGATCGTTGGATTGGGTAGTAGCAACTTGTGTCATGAATGACTCCTAGTTCAAAAAGTGTTTCCCTATTTTAGGCTCTAAATGCCCGCTGTGGCATAAGGGCATCTAAAACGCACTAATACCACTTTAAGGCGAGAGGGCAATTTGGGTCAAGCCCATGGTCTCCGGTAGCCCAAACATCAAATTGAGGCACTGTACGCCTTGGCCTGAAGCCCCTTTGACGAGGTTGTCCTCCACCACCAAAATCACCAGGGTATCGCCATTTCCGGGACGATGGATGGCGATTCGTAGGCCATTGCTGCCCCGCACCGAGCGGGTTTCAGGGTGACTGCCTGCTGGCATTACATCCACGAAGGGCTCATCTTTATAGAATTGCTCAAAAACCGCTTGAAAATCGACATCTTTGCCTTCATCGGTAATGCGCGCATACAAGGTCGAGTGAATCCCCCGAATCATGGGCGTGAGGTGCGGAACAAAGGTCAGGCCAATTTGATCGGATTGCGCAATGGCTTTTAAGCCTTGAGTGATTTCAGGGGTATGGCGATGGCCTTTAACGGCATAGGCCTTGAAATTATCACTGGCCTCTGCCATCAAAGTACCGACCTCGGCTTTGCGTCCAGCACCGGAAGTGCCTGACTTGGAGTCAGAAATCAAATGCAGCCCATCAATCCAGCGCTTGCCACCCGTCGACTTCGGCGACAAGAGCGGGGCAAAACCGAGCTGCACGGATGTAGGATAGCAACCTGCCAAACCCACAACACGCGCCTTTTTGATCGCCTCACGATTGATCTCAGGAAGACCATAAACCGCCTCCGCCAAAATCGCTGGGCAAGCATGTGGCATGCCGTACCACTGCGTAAATTCAGCAGTGTCTTTTAAGCGAAAGTCTGCCGCCAAATCCAGCACCTTCACGCCGGCAGCTAACAATGATTCTGCTTGCGCCATTGCAACGCCATGCGGTGTGGCAAAAAATACTGCGTCACACTGATCCAACTTGGCATCGTCTGGCGTAGAAAATTTCAAGTCAATTCGGCCACGCAAAGAAGGAAACAAGTCGGTAACCGGCATACCGGCTTCAGTGCGCGATGTGATCGCCTGAATGGTGACCTGCGGATGCTGTACGAGTAAACGCAAGAGCTCTACCCCGGTGTACCCCGTTCCGCCAACAATGCCTACTTTAATCATCCCATTCTCCCAAATACGCTCACAGCAAATTATCGTACAGCGTGACTACTTTATCCTTATTCACACCCTGATTGTAGAAACAAAAAGGGCCGCTTGCGCGACCCTTTCAGCAAAACAGTGTGACCGAAAGTAATTAGCGCTTACTGAACTGCTTACGACGACGCGCGCCGTGCAGACCAACCTTCTTACGTTCTACTTCACGAGCATCGCGTGTGACGAGGCCTGCTTTAGACAGGGCAGGCTTCAACGCGTTGTCATAGTCGATTAATGCACGAGTCACGCCGTGACGCACTGCACCTGCTTGACCGGTTTCACCGCCACCACTCACGTTCACTTTGATATCAAAGGTGGTGAGATGGGCCGTAAGAGCCAAAGGCTGACGCGCAATCATGCGGGATGTCTCGCGGGCGAAATAAATGTCAATCGGCTTACCGTTGACCGTAATTTCACCTTTGCCTGATTTAATAAAGACACGGGCAACAGAGCTCTTGCGACGACCTGTACCGTAGTTCCAATTTCCGTAATTAATAGCCATGTGGTTTCCTTAGATCTCGAGCACTTTAGGCTGTTGAGCCGTGTGCGGATGAGTAGCGTCGCCGTAGACTTTCAATTTCTTGATCATGGCGTAGCCGAGTGGGCCTTTAGGCAACATACCCTTCACAGCCTTCTCGAGTGCGCGACCAGGAAAGCGGTCTTGCATCTTATCGAAGTTGGTCGAGCTAATACCACCAGGGTATCCGCTGTGACGGTAATAAATTTTGTTCAAGCCTTTGGTGCCAGTGACACGCAGCTTAGATGAGTTAATAACGACAATGAAGTCGCCTGTATCAACGTGGGGGGTGAATTCAGGTTTGTGCTTGCCGCGTAAACGGTGTGCCACTTCACTGGCGACACGACCGAGGACTTTGTCCGTAGCGTCAATCACGAACCAATCACGCTTCACCTCATGGGATTTTGCGGAAAAAGTTTTCATGATTTTCTCAAATTGTTATAGTCAAAAAATTACCATCAATTCAATCATTCGCCCTTTGGCCCTGCTTATGGTTGCAGGCTCGCAGATTGATCAATTAAACTGACACAACAATTACCGTTGACTAGATCGGTAATTCATTAAAGCCTTGAATTGTAACCCAAAAAAACCCAGGAACGAGTCCTGGGTTGGAATCCACCGATGTTTGGGTGGAGGAGACAATTGCAGACAACTGGTGAGTGTATGTTACATAACCTGCTGTCAATAAAGATATTTTATTTGGAATTATGTTGCAATGCAAGAAATCTTTTTTTCTTCTGTTTTATGGCGTATCAATCATAATTAAAATCGTAAGTAATTGTTTATATTAACTAATTTTGAAGTAAGGGTTCACTAATATGGAATGCAAAGTCACTTGGCAAGGCGCTGGGACCATGGCCTTTAGTGCCGAAACCGGCAGTGGCCACCAGTTGCAGATGGATGGCCCACCGGATGCAGGGGGCAAAAATGGGGCTGCGCGGCCCATGGAATTACTACTCGCCGGTACCGGCGGATGCTCGGCATTTGACGTGGTTTTAATCCTCCAGCGGGCAAGGCAGGCGGTAAGTGGGTGCGAAGTGGCTTTAACGGCAGAGCGGGCCGAAGTCGAGCCCAAGGTATTTACCAAAATTAATTTGCACTTCACCGTTAAAGGCAAGGACTTAGATCCGGGTAAAGTCTCACGAGCCGTACAACTTTCCCATGAAAAATACTGCTCAGCCACCACTATGCTGGCCAAAATGGCTGAAATTACCTACAGCATTGATGTTGTAGCGGAGTAAGCAGCTAAGCGGAAGTGCAGAGTCAATCGATAAGCCGGATTCTGTCGCCCAAACTCGCGTTTGGGGGCAACCATTCCTCTAGGCCGACAGTTACCTGGCGGCTCAAGCTCCCTACCCGCAGACTCAGCGGGCCGCCTCATCGTCTGCTTACTTGGGATTGCTCCGGGTGGAGGTTACCGCGTTTCACCGTAACTAAATACGCTCGTCTCTGTGGCCCTATTCCGCACGTCGCCGTGGATGGCTGTTAGCCAACACCCTGCCCTATGGAGTCCGGACTTTCCTCCCCTTTCTTACGAAAGCGGCGATTGCCTAATTGACTCTGCGCGGACAGTCTAACCGAGACTGCACGCATCCGCCGATAAATTATTCAGCCAAGGACCATGCGATTGTTTCACCAGCCCGTAGCGGCACCACAACGGTCTCAGCGAATGGCAATTCCTCAGGGACTTTCTGCGCCACTTTATGCAAGGTAATGGTCTTGGTATTGCGCGGCATCGCATAAAAATCCGGGCCATAAAAACTAGCAAAAGCCTCAAATCGATCTAATTGATTGGCCGCCTCAAATACTTCAGCATATAAACCAAGGGCATTGAAGGCCGTGTAACACCCCGCACAACCGCAACTGTTTTCTTTTAGGCCTTTGGCATGCGGCGCACTATCCGTTCCCAAGAAGAATCGAGGATTGCCGCCGGTAGCCGCTTCAACTAAAGCCAAGCGATGCTCCTCGCGCTTCAGAACAGGCAAGCAATAG
>CAWUTW010000046.1:0-14666 GCA_963925585.1 uncultured Polynucleobacter sp.
GTCACATCAAGCCACTCATTTTGGCGGGCCTCAATGGAAATAACTGGGGCCTTAAAGACTATGAAAGCCGCGGCGGTTACCAGCAATTACGCCGCATCTTGAAGGATAAAGTCACGCCCGACGCATTGATTGCAGAATTAAAAGCATCCTCATTGCGTGGTCGTGGGGGCGCAGGCTTTCCGACAGGACTGAAGTGGAGCTTTATGCCCCGTCAGTTCCCAGGCCAGAAGTATTTGGTTTGCAATAGCGATGAGGGTGAGCCCGGCACGTTCAAAGACCGTGACATCATGCGCTACAACCCGCACGCACTGATCGAAGGCATGATCATCGGCGCCTACACCATGGGCATTAGCGTTGGCTACAACTACATCCACGGCGAAATCTGGGAAGTCTATACCCGCTTTGAAGAGGCATTAGAAGAGGCCCGTGCCGCAGGTTACTTGGGCGATTCGATACTCGGAACAGACTTTGATTTCGAACTGCATGCATCTCCAGGTTGGGGCGCCTACATTTGCGGTGAAGAGACCGCTTTGCTGGAATCCCTTGAAGGCAAAAAGGGTCAGCCCCGTTTCAAACCACCGTTCCCTGCGAGCTTTGGTTTGTATGGAAAACCTACCACCATTAACAATACCGAAACCTTCGCTGCCGTGCCATTCATATTGGCCATTGGTGGTGAAGCGTATTTACAACTCGGCAAGCCTAATAATGGCGGTACGAAGATTTTCTCGGTGTCTGGCGATGTAGTTCACCCTGGTAATTACGAAGTTCCATTGGGTACGCCGTTCTCAGAGCTCTTGCAACTTGCTGGCGGTATGCGCGAAGGTAAGGCATTAAAAGCCGTCATCCCGGGCGGATCCTCGGCTCCAGTTATTCCGGGTGCCATGATGATGGATGTGACGATGGACTATGACAACATAGCCAAAGCAGGTTCGATGCTGGGTTCAGGTGCAGTCATTGTGATGAATGACACCCGTTGCATGGTGAAGTCCCTGTTGCGCCTATCGTATTTTTATCACGAAGAGTCCTGCGGACAGTGCACCCCATGCCGTGAGGGCACTGGCTGGTTGTGGCGCATCGTCAACCGCATTGAGCATGGACAAGGGCGCCTAGAAGATTTGGATTTACTCAATGACGTTGCGGCGAACATTCAAGGAAGAACCATTTGTGCTTTGGGCGACGCGGCAGCATTGCCAGTGCGCGGCATGCTCAAGCACTACATGAATGAATTTGTATACCACGTTGAGCACAAGCGTTGCATCGTGCCTGAATACGTTTAATAGCGACTACCGAAAAGAGAAGGATTTGTTGACGTGAGCATGGTTAAAATCGAATTAGACGGCAAGGCAGTCGAAGTTCCGCAAGGTTCGATGGTGATGCATGCCGCAAATAAACTCGGAACCTACATTCCCCATTTTTGTTATCACAAGAAATTATCGATCGCAGCCAATTGCCGCATGTGCCTGGTTGAAGTAGAAAAAGCACCCAAACCAATGCCCGCCTGCGCAACGCCAGTAACCCAAGGCATGAAGGTCTTTACGCATTCTGCAAAAGCAGTCGAAGCGCAGCGTTCGGTCATGGAGTTCTTACTCATTAATCACCCACTAGATTGCCCAATTTGCGATCAAGGCGGCGAGTGCCAATTGCAAGACTTGTCAGTCGGTTACGGTAAATCAACCTCCCGCTACAGTGAAGATAAGCGCGTGGTGTTTCATAAAAATGCGGGGCCACTCATCTCGATGGAAGAGATGACGCGCTGCATTCATTGCACCCGCTGCGTTCGCTTCGGTCAAGAGGTTTCAGGAATCATGGAACTTGGTATGGTGAACCGCGGTGAGCATTCTGAGATCACGACATTTGCCGGCCAAACAATTGATTCCGAGTTATCGGGCAATATGATTGATATTTGCCCAGTTGGCGCCTTGACGAGCAAGCCATTCCGTTACGCTGCACGCACTTGGGAGCTGGGCCGTAAGCGCTCATTAAGCCCCCACGATAGCTTGGGCACCAACACCACAGTACAAACCAAAGCCAACCGCGCAATGCGGGTCGTGGCTCTGGAAAATGAAGCCATTAATGAATGCTGGATTAGTGATCGCGACCGCTTTGCTTATGAGGGCGTGAACAGCGCAGAGCGCCTCACCGTGCCGATGGTCAAGCAAGATGGCAAGTGGCTCGAGACAGACTGGGAGTCTGCTTTAGAGTACGTCGCTCGTTCCTTGAAAACCATTACGACTGATCATGGCGCTGACGCACTTGCAGCCATCGCTCACCCAATCTCGAGCGTGGAAGAGTTGCACCTCCTGCAAAAAGTCGTTCGCGCAATGGGTTCTGATCGCGTAGAGACGCGCTTACGCCAAATCGATATGCGCGGCGCCGCAACTGCGCCATGGCTGGGCATGCCGATTGCAAATATAAGCCAGCTGGATCGCGCACTCGTGATCGGTAGTTTTTTACGTAAAGAGCAGCCCCTGATTGCCGCACGCTTGCGTACCGCTAGTAAGCGTGGTCTTCAGGTATTGCGCATTGATGCGGGCGGAGATGACTGGTTGATGCCTTCGCTTGGTATTGCTGCGGGGCCTAGTCGCTGGACGGCAGTTCTGACAGAAGTAGCCAGCGCCATTGCAAAAGCAAACGCAAGTCCATTGCCGGCAGGCATTCAGGGTGGGGCGATATCGCCAGAAGCGCAAGCCATTGCGGATAGCCTTGTATCTGGATCCAGCAAAGCCGTTCTACTAGGCTCCGCTGCGATAGCCCATCCCCATGCGTCCAATCTGCATGTGCTGGCCCAATTTATTGCCGAGCAAACTGGCGCTACGTTTGGATTTTTGCCGGTCGGTGGTAATGCGGTCGCTGCTCCCTTGCTGCAGGCTGTTCAGCAAAAAGCGAATGCCGGTATTGAATCCATGCTTGATGGCAGCGCTCGCGCAGTCCTTTTGCTCAATGTCGAGCCACTCTCGGATTTACCCAACCCCGAGCAGGCCCGCTTTGTATTGACTAAGGCCGATACCGTTATCGCGCTGAGTGCCTTTGCAAGCAGCGAACTATTGGAATTAGCTGATGTGCTCTTACCCATTACACCATTCACGGAATCCGTCGGTAGTTTTATCAATGCAGCAGGTACAGTGCAGACCATACAGCCATCGGTACGCCCCTTGGCAGATGCAAGACCGGCATGGAAAGTATTGCGCACTATGGGAAGTTTATTGGGCCTAGACGGCTTTTTGCTCAATACACCGGAAGAAGTTTGTGGTGAGGCCTTAGCAAAACCCATTGCCGAGCGCTTGAATAACCGATTCACTGCGGCCATTAGTCTTGCGCCAGAGCAAGCCATGAACGGCCTTGAGCGGGTAACGGACTTGCCCATTTATGGCGTAGATGCGATCGTTCGGCGTGCTCCGGCATTGCAGCTGACCCGCGATGCAAAAAATGCGCATCGCCTTGGTTTAAATGCCAAGACCTTCGCAGAACTGAATTTGAAAGAAGGCGATTTGGTAGCCATTACACAGGGCGCCAATACGGTACAGATACCGGCCATGTTGGAAAGCCAGCTGGCTGCTGGGTGTGTGCGCATGTCAGCAACCACGCCTGCAAGCGCAGCGCTCGGTGCGATGTTCGGCGCCGTTACAGTGAGCCGAGTTTAGGAATCGCGATGACAGAGCTGCTCAATACCGTGAACGCCATTGGATCTGATTTACTCGGATCGTTTTGGCCGCTGGTGTGGACATTGCTAAAGATCGTCGCGATCGTCTTGCCAATGTTTGCTGCAGTTGCCTACATGACCTTGTGGGAGCGCAAACTGATTGGCTGGATGCACATTCGCCTCGGCCCCAATCGAACTGGCCCTTTGGGCTTATTACAACCCATTGCCGATGCGATCAAGTTGCTGCTCAAAGAAATCGTTTCGCCGACCCGTTCGAATAAAGTACTGTTTATTGTTGCGCCGGTGATGGTCATCATGCCCGCATTTGCATCCTGGGCGGTGATTCCATTTCAGGCCGATTTAGTCCTGGCCGATGTCAATGCTGGCCTCTTATACATCATTGCGATCTCGTCGATCGGGGTCTATGGGGTAATCTTGGCGGGCTGGGCATCCAATTCCAAATACCCATTTTTAGCGGCAATGCGCGCTTCGGCACAAATGATTTCCTACGAAATTGCCATGGGATTTGCGCTGGTTACTGTGCTCATCATTTCAGGCTCACTCAATCTAAGCAAAATTGTGCTGCTGCAAGATACCGGTATTTTTGCTGACATGGGGCTAAATTTCCTGTCGTGGAATTGGTTGCCTTTGTTGCCGATGTTCTTGATTTACTTTATTTCTGGGGTAGCCGAAACCAATCGCCATCCGTTTGACGTGGTTGAGGGTGAGTCTGAGATTGTTGCTGGCCATATGGTGGAGTATTCCGGTATGGCGTATGCCATGTTCTTCTTGGCGGAATACGCCAATATGATCATGATTGCCGCGCTCACCTCCATTCTTTTTTTGGGTGGCTGGTTACCCATTGTGGATCTACCTATCCTGCGCGATATCCCTGGCTTCTTTTGGCTGTTTGCCAAAACCTTCTTTATTTTGTCCTGCTTTATTTGGCTGCGGGCGACTTTACCTCGCTATCGCTATGACCAAATCATGCGCCTGGGCTGGAAGATTTTTATTCCCTTGGCTGTTTTCTGGGTGGTGTTGGTGGGTGCTTGGGTTGTCTCCCCATGGAATATTTGGAACTAGGTCACGATTATGTTGAAACGGATTAGTCAGTTCTTAAGTAGCTTAATGTTGAAAGACATTTTGACCGGCTTGGCGATTACCGGCAAATATCTTTTTAAGCCGAAGTTTACGGTGCAATACCCTGAAGAAAAAACGCCGCAATCCCCGCGCTTTCGTGGCTTGCATGCATTGCGCCGTTATCCAAATGGGGAAGAGCGTTGCATCGCCTGTAAATTATGCGAGGCCGTTTGCCCGGCCATGGCAATCTCGATTGAATCGGATCAGCGCGAGGATGGCACACGCCGTACAACGCGCTACGACATCGATTTAACCAAGTGTATTTTTTGCGGTTTCTGTGAAGAGGCTTGCCCGGTTGATGCGATTGTGGAAACCAATATTTTTGAGTACTTTGGTGACAAGCGGGGCGATTTGTATTTCACTAAAGACATGTTACTAGCGGTCGGTGACCAGTACGAAAAAGACATTGCCGCCAATCGTGCCGCTGATGCCCCTTATCGCTAAGTAATTCACCATGACATTTGAACCCGCAACCCTCTTTGCTATTTTCTTTTATGCGTTTGCCGCCATTTTGGTGCTTGCTGCGCTGCAGGTGATTGTTTCTCGAAATCCAGTGAACTCTGCCTTGTTTTTGATGCTGTCCTTTTTTTGCGCATCGGGATTGTGGATGCTGCTCCGCGCAGAATTTTTAAGCCTCGTACTCATTTTGGTATACGTGGGCGCAGTGATGGTCTTATTCTTGTTTGTGGTGATGATGCTTGATTTGGATCTAGCCCACTTGCGTCGTGATTTCAAAAAATACCTACCCGTTGCCTTTTTAATCGGTGCCGTCATTGTGATGGAGTTGTCGATTGTGTTGATACGCGGCTTTATTGGTACAACGACTCCTTTGCAACCGATGATCGACGAGATGGGCGGCGTTTCCAATACCCAGGCCCTTGGGCGTTTGGTCTTTGTCGATTATGTTTACGCTTTTGAAATTGCCGGACTGATTCTATTGGTTGCCATCATTGCAGCCGTTGCGCTAACCCTGCGCCGCCGCAAAGATTCTAAATCCCAAATCATTGCCGATCAGGTTGCAGTCAACCCAGCTGACCGTATGCGCATGGTGAAGATGGATTCAGAAATGGATGCGAAGCAGGATCAACGGGGCAAAACGGGCGGGGATCCAAAATGACTGTAACGCTTGCCCATTTCCTAGTCTTGAGCGCCATCCTGTTTGCAATTAGTGTTGTTGGCATTTTCTTAAATCGCCGCAACATCATTATTTTGTTGATGGCCATTGAGCTTATGCTCCTGTCCGTCAATATGAACTTCATAGCCTTCTCCTATTACTTAGGGGATATGGCCGGTCAAGTCTTTGTGTTTTTCATTTTGACCGTAGCGGCTGCTGAGGCCGCAATTGGCCTGGCTATTTTGGTTGCCTTGTTCCGTAAATTCGATTCGATCAATGCCGAAGAGCTTGATCACCTCAAAGGCTAGTTTAAAAAGACCCTGCAATGGAACTAACCCTCACTATTCCCGTCCTCAGCGCCATACCCCTTGCGCCATTAATTGGCAGCATGTTGGTGGGATTCTTTGGCACTGGCTTTTTAGGCAAACAATTGAGCCGCGGTGCCAGCCAAACCATTGCTATTTTGGGTGTGGTGGTTGCTTTTATTTTGTCGTGCATTGTACTGATGCAGGTGATGGATGGCTTTTACTTCAACGGCTCGGTTTATCGCTGGATGGAGCTTGGTGAACTTAGTTTTGACATCGGCTTTTTAATTGATCCGCTCAGTGCGGTGATGATGGTGGTGGTCACCTTTGTTTCCTTGATGGTGCACATTTACACCATTGGCTATATGGCAGAGGAGGAGGGCTACAACCGCTTCTTCTCCTATATTTCCTTATTTACATTCGCGATGCTCATGCTGGTGATGAGCAATAACTTGCTGCAGCTCTTTTTTGGCTGGGAGGCAGTAGGGGTTGTTTCCTACTTATTGATTGGCTTTTACTACGAGCGCCAAAGCGCCGTCTTTGCCAATATGAAGGCCTTCTTGGTGAACCGCGTCGGCGATTTTGGTTTCATCCTAGGCATTGGTTTACTTTTGGCAGGCACGGGTTCGATGAACTACGATGCGGTTTTTGCTCAAAATACGGCCCTTGCTGCACAAACTTTGCCAGGTACCGATTGGAATCTCGTTACGGTTGCCTGCATTTGCCTCTTTATTGGCGCCATGGGTAAATCAGCCCAGTTTCCCTTGCATGTATGGCTGCCCGATTCGATGGAAGGCCCAACCCCCATTTCTGCCTTGATTCATGCTGCAACCATGGTGACTGCCGGTATTTTTATGGTGAGTCGCATGTCGCCTTTGTTTGAGCTATCAGACGTGGCCCTCAGTTTTATCTTGGTGATTGGCTCCATTACCGCTTTATTCATGGGCTTCTTGGGCATCGTGCAAACCGACATCAAGCGGGTGGTTGCGTATTCCACCTTGTCGCAATGGGGTTTCATGACAATCGCCCTTGGCGTTTCGGCGTATCCGATTGCCATCTTCCATTTAATGACCCATGCCTTCTTTAAGGCCCTCTTGTTCTTGGGGGCGGGTAGTGTGATTTTGGGCATGCACCACGAACAAGACATGCGCAAAATGGGCGGGCTGTGGAAGTACATGCCGGTAACCTGCTTAATGATGCTTTTAGGCAGCTTGGCTTTGATCGGTACGCCATTCTTCTCAGGCTTTTATTCCAAAGATTCGATTATTGAGGCCGTCGCTGCCAGTACCATTCCAGGCTCAGGTTTTGCTTTGTTTGCGGTGATGGCCAGTGTCTTTGTCACTGCCTTGTATTCCTTCCGCTTGTATTTCTATGTCTTCCATGGCAAAGAGCGTTTCGGGCATGCAGGCCATGACCACCATACACACGACGATCACGGCCATGATGATCATGCTCATCATGGTTTAGCGCCTGGCGAAAAGCCACACGAATCGCCTTTAGTCGTGACTATTCCGCTCATTCTCTTGGCAATACCCTCAGTCATCATTGGTTTTTACACCATTGACCCCTTGCTCTTTGGTAGCTTCTTTGGCGATTCGATTTTCATTGATATCGCCAAGCATTCTGTTATGAAAGACTTAGCACAGGCATTCCATGGGCCGGCTGCAATGGCAATCCATGCATTCAGTACACCGGTATTGTTACTCGTCGTCTTGGGTGTACTTACTGCTGCAATTGGCTATTTATGGGTTCCTAGCTTGCCTGCGAAGGTATCGGAAGCATTGGCCCCAATCAAAAAATTGCTCGACCACAAGTACTACCTCGATGAATTGAATCAGACTGTCTTTGCAAAAGGCATGTTGTGGTTTGGCGGAATCTTTTGGCACCGCGGCGACGAAAAAATCATTGATGGCTTTTTTGTGAATGGCAGCGCCCATATGGTCGACCGTTTTTCCGGGATCGTGCGGCGCCTGCAGTCAGGCTACCTCTACCACTATGCATTTGCGATGATCCTAGGCTTGATTGCCTTGCTGACCTGGGTCTTGTACACCTATATTTATATTGCCTATTAAGTTGAAGCTTTTGTCATGATTCTTTCTTACGCCATCTGGATCCCGATCGTTTTTGGTCTGATCATTTTGATTTACGGATCAGAGCGTCCATCGTCCGGTGTTCGCTATCTGGCCCTGTTCGGATCAGTGCTGGGTTTTATTGCAACCCTCCCTCTGGTTTTTCGCTTCGATGAAACAACGGCAGGGATGCAGTTTGTTGAGAAGTTGAGCTGGATCGAGCGCTACGACATTAACTACCATTTGGGCGTCGATGGTATTTCAGTTTGGTTCGTGGTTCTAACGGCGTTCATTAACATCTTTGTTGTGGTTGCTGCATGGGATGTCATTACTGAAAAAGTATCGCAGTACTTAGCCTCCTTCATGATGTTGTCGGGCCTCATGATTGGCGTGTTCTCGGCCCTTGACGGCATGCTGTTCTATGTCTTTTTTGAGGCAACTTTAATACCGATGTACATCATCATCGGCGTATGGGGTGGCAAGAACCGAATTTATGCTGCGTTTAAGTTCTTCCTCTATACCTTGCTTGGCTCGCTCCTTACCTTGATCGCGATGCTCTATCTGTATAACGCAACCAATACCTTTGATATTCAGACCTGGCATTACGCTCCCCTGGATATTGTTGAGCAAATCCTCATTTTCTTTGCTTTCTTTATGGCCTTTGCAGTCAAAGTGCCAATGTGGCCTTTACATACGTGGTTGCCCGATGTGCACGTTGAAGCGCCGACCGGCGGATCGGTTGTGTTGGCGGCAATTATGCTTAAGCTCGGTGCATACGGTTTTTTACGTTTCTCCTTGCCGATTGCGCCCGATGCCAGCATGTACCTTGGTCCCTTTGTGATCTTCCTTTCCTTGGTCGCCGTTATCTATGTCGGTCTGGTTGCCTTAGTCCAAAAGGACATGAAAAAACTGGTGGCCTACTCATCGGTTGCCCATATGGGTTTTGTTACTCTCGGCTTTTTTCTCTTTAGTCCACTTGGTATTGAGGGCGGCATTATTCAGATGATTTCCCATGGCTTTATTTCCGGGGCGATGTTCTTGGCTATTGGGATTCTCTACGATCGCATGCATACCCGTCAAATTGCTGATTTTGGTGGGGTGATCCACCGCATGCCGAAGTTTTCTGTTTTTATGGTCTTTATGGCGATGGCCAACTGCGGTTTACCAGCTACCTCCGGCTTTGTCGGTGAATTCATGGTGATTCTTGCGGCGGTTGATTACGATTTTTGGATTGGTTTATTGGCAGCTACTGCGCTAATGCTTGGCGCTGCCTATTCCTTGTGGATGGTGAAACGCGTCTTATTTGGGGCGATTGCTAATAAAGAGGTCGACGCCTTAACCGACATTAATGGCCGTGAGTTTCTGATGATGGCAGTGCTCTCCATTTGTGTGTTGTGGATGGGCGTTTATCCAAAACCTTTTACCGACATCATTCACCCAGCGGTCATCCATTTGCTGGAACACATTGCGATTAGCAAACTGTAAGCCGAGATAAGAATATGGAAATTATTGACCTCATTGTTCTTTTGCCCGAGCTCGTAATACTGCTGTCGGCTTGCTTATTGCTAGTATTAAGTGCTTTTGTAAAAGAAACGCCCCTAGCGGCCGATGGTATGGTGCGTGAGGTATTTGATACACCGCGCGGCGCTAACCTGGTGTACAACGGCGCACTGGTGTTGTTGCTTGTGATTGGAACGGTATTCGCTATGCGTATTCCTGACTTGCCAATCTACGCCATGATGGGTTTATTTCAAGCAGATCCATTGGCAAATCTATTGAAGTCTGCTTCGTGTTTTGCGCTGCTTATTAGCTTGATTTACTCCCGCCAATACTTAGTGGACCGCGGCATGTTTAGGCCTGACTTCATAGTCTTGGCTTTGTTTGCTTTGCTAGGGCAGTGCGTCCTCATTTCGGGTGCTAACTTGCTCACCCTTTATCTTGGCTTAGAGCTGATGGCGCTCTCAACCTATGGATTGGTGGCGATGCGGCAGGACAATGCCGAGAGCACCGAGGCGGCAATGAAGTACTTTATTCTGGGCGCCTTGGCATCCGGCTTTTTGCTTTACGGTATGTCGATGCTTTATGGTGTCACCGGCTCGCTGGATCTGATTGAGATTTTTAAAGCCGTAGCGGATCCCCGAATTAATCACTTAATCATGGCCTTTGGCCTCGTCTTCATTATGGCGGGCCTGGCCTTTAAATTAGGCGTCGTACCTTTTCATATGTGGGTACCAGACGTCTATCAAGGCGCTCCCACTGCGGTTACCTTATTGATTGCAGCCGCACCTAAATTGGCAGCATTTGCTTTGCTCTTCCGCTTGCTAGTGAATACCTTACTGCCGCTGTTTAGTGATTGGCAGCCGATGCTCATCATGCTGGCGGTATTGTCGATGGTAATTGGTAATGTGACGGCAATTGCGCAAACCAACATTAAGCGTATGTTGGCGTATTCAGCGATTGCCCAAATGGGATTTGTATTACTAGGTATGTTGTCGGTATTCGATGATCATGCCTATAGTGCTGCGCTGTTTTATGCGGTGACCTATACCTTGACTACCTTGGCCAGCTTTGGATTCTTAATGCTGCTGTCAAAAAAAGGCTACGACTGCGAGACCCTCGATAGCCTAAAGGGTTTGAACAAAAAGCACCCGTGGTTTGCATTCATGGGGCTTGTGATGATGTTCTCTTTGGCTGGCATACCGCCGACGGTTGGCTTTGCTGCCAAATTATCGGTGCTAGAAGCCTTGGTGGATGCAGAGTACACCGCCTTGGCAATCATTGCCGTGATGGCATCCTTAGTAGGCGCTTTTTATTACTTGCGGGTGGTGAAGGTGATGTATTTTGATGCGCCACTGCGCGAACATGAGATTACCGGCTCTAGTATCTCGCGCGGCATATTAGGCATCAATAGCATTGCCATTCTAGTTTTAGGCATCTTCCCAGGTGCTTTAATGGCCTTGTGTTTGGATGTCATGCGAAACACCTTGCTCGGCGGCTAACACTACCAACCCAGCTGATTAGCTGGGTTTTTTATGGAATGCTCTTAATGACTGAAAAATCATTGCACGACTTACCGCAAGGCGATGTGCATCTGAAAGAAGAGTGCCTTGAAAGTCGCGATCTGTACAGCGGCATTTTTTTAAACATGAAACGCGATACCGTTCGCTTGCCCGATGGGGGTGAAGCAGTGCGTGAGTACCTCACGCATCCGGGTGCAGTGGCGATTGTTGCGTTACTTGACGATGGACGCATTTTGCTGGAGCGCCAGTACCGCTATCCCGTTGCTCGGGTATGCATGGAAATTCCGGCGGGTAAATTGGATTTAGGGGAGGATCCCCTGATTTGCGCTCAGCGCGAACTGCAAGAAGAGACGGGGTATACAGCTGCAAAATGGAGTTACATTCGGCGCATTCACCCGGTGATTTCCTATTCGACTGAATTCATCGATATTTATTTAGCAGAAGGGTTAAGTAAAGGACAACGTCAGCTTGACGACGAGGAATTTTTGGATGTATTCGCTGCATCCCTCGATGAATTGCTGGCCTGGGTAGAAGAGGGTGCCATCACCGACGTCAAGACCACGATTTCAGCGTATTGGCTGGACCGCTATCGCCGCGGCTTGGCCCAGCCTCAATCCATTACTATCTCTGACTAAAAACACCATTAAAATAACTCGTATTGAATTTAGCAGTTTTGCCCCCATCTGCAAGGTATGAAAGTCTATAACCTATCCTGTTCCTTTGATCACCGCTTTGAGGGGTGGTTTGCTTCTGAGGATGATTGCCTCACCCAGCAGGCCAGTGGCATGCTTGCCTGTCCTTTATGCAATAGCACTGCGATTACGCGGATGCCATCCGCGCCTCATATTGGGAAGTCACACGGCAAAGAGGATGTGGGTCAGAGTACCGAGACTTCAGCGCTCACCATGGTAAGTCCTACTCAAATTCAGCCAAACCAAAATGAAGCGGCCGCAGTCACGCGCGCAGACCATAGCCAATTGGAAGCCCATGTACAGGCCGCCTTTTTAAACGGGATGCGTGAACTCATGAGCCGTTCCGAGGACGTGGGCTCTGGATTTGCAGAGGAGGCTCGTAAGATTCATTACAAAGAGTCGCCTGAGCGCAGTATTCGGGGGCAGACTACTGCTGATGAGGCGGAGTCATTGCGGGAAGAGGGAATTGAAGTCCTGTCCTTGCCAGCCATACCGCTTCTAAAAAACACCCTGCAGTAAAGAAAATAGCAACCCGAGGGTTGCTATTTTTGATTCAGGGCTGCCTAAGCGTTGGCGTTGGCAGTACCTTGCTTACGAATTACTTGGACGTGGGCATCACAAACTCTGCGCCCTTCGCAATACTCTCTGGCCAGCGCTGCATCACACTCTTTTGTTTGGTATAAAAACGCACGCCTTCTTTGCCGTAGGCATTCATATCACCAAAGAGCGAGCGCTTCCAGCCACCAAAGCCATGCCAAGCCATGGGCACCGGAATCGGTACGTTAATACCCACCATGCCCACTTGAACGCGGCGTGCAAATTCACGGGCAATATTGCCATCGCTGGTAAAGCAGGCAACGCCGTTACCGAATTCATGGGCATTGACTAAATCCAGTGCTTCGGCAAAGTTGGCGACACGCACGCAGGAGAGTACGGGTCCAAAAATCTCTTCAAGGTAAATTTGCATATCAGGAGTCACGCCATCAAACAGGGTGCCACCCAACCAAAATCCCTTCTCTGACCCGGGAACGGAAAAATTGCGTCCGTCGACGAGTAGCTTAGCGCCAGCTGCAACGCCTTTATCAATGTAGCCAGTAATGCGATCAAGCGCGGCCCGGGTCACAATTGGTCCCATTTCTGCATCGAGTTCCATGCCATTTTTAATCTTCAAGGTGCGGGCACGCTCAATCAGTTTAGGCATAATCTTTTCGGCGGCATCACCTACTAAAACGGCTACCGAGATCGCCATGCAGCGCTCACCAGCAGAGCCATAGGCTGCACCAACCAGAGCATCAACGGCTTTATCAATGTCGGCATCGGGCATCACCACCATGTGATTCTTGGCGCCGCCGAGGGCTTGCACCCGTTTACCAAAGTGCGCGCCGCGCTCGTAGATGTAGTTGGCAATCGGGGTCGAGCCAACAAAACTAATCGCCTTGACGTCTGGATTTTCGATTAAGGCATCCACCGCTTCTTTGTCACCCTGAACGACGTTAAAGACGCCTTTGGGTAAGCCGGCCTCAGTGAGTAATTTGGCCATCAAGAGTGAAGCGGATGGATCGGTTGGGCTGGGTTTTAAAATGAAGGTATTACCGCACGCAATGGCTACCGGGAACATCCACATCGGCACCATCACCGGGAAATTAAACGGCGTAATGCCAGCAACCACGCCTAAGGGCTGGCGCATGATCCAGTTATCAATGTCGGTAGAGACCTGCTCGCTGTAATCGCCTTTGAGTAGCTCCGGAATACCAGTCGCAAATTCCACAATCTCAATGCCGCGCGTTACTTCGCCTTGCGCATCTGTAAAGACTTTGCCGTGTTCAGCAGTGATGATGGCAGCTAATTCATCGCGGCGGCTGTTTAGCAGCTCTAAATACTTAAACAGAATGCGCGCACGGCGGAGAGGCGGGGTGTCCGCCCAGGCCGGAAAGGCTGCCTTAGCAGAAGCAACAGCCTCGTTGACATCGCTCTTGCTGGCAAGTGCAACACGCCGGGCAACTTGGCCGCTGGCAGGATGGTAAACGTCGCCAAAGCGCGTATTGCTGGGCAGGTGTAGGGCGCCGCCAATAAAGTGGGCAATATCGTCTTTGGAATTAAATGGAGGGGTTTTATTGCTGGTCATAGGGCCTTCTGCTGATGGACTGGAATTAGTGTTTTATTTCGGGGAAATACCTTGGTTTTGCGGCAAATCGGGGGTTTAGTCCCGCAACATAGCGAACTGATCCTGAATCCCATTATTCTATCGCTATCGCCTATGTTCAGCTGTATTCCACAATATTCCTCTGTAAAAGGTTTTTTCAATGAGTCTGCTCTTTTCGCCTTATACCCTAGCATCCCCTAAGGGTGATTTGACCTTAGCAAACCGCATCGTGGTGGCGCCGATGTGCCAATATTCAGCGGTGGACGGTATGGCCATGGATTGGCACCTGATGCATTGGGGCAATCTGTTTAATAGCGGCGCAGGACTATTCATTATTGAGGCTACCGCCGTTACCGCTCAAGGGCGAATCACTCGGGCCTGCTTGGGTTTATGGGATGAAGTGACTGAGGCAGCCTTAAAAGACAAGTTAAACCGAGCACGTGCCTTGGCGCCAGCCTTACCCGTTTTTATTCAGCTCTCGCACGCCGGCCGCAAGGCATCGAGCTCAACCCCATGGGAGGGTGGCCAGTTGCTGGCAGAAGA
>CAWUTW010000047.1:0-18863 GCA_963925585.1 uncultured Polynucleobacter sp.
TATATGATTTGTCTTTTAAAAGACTGCCCGCGCTCCGCAGCGCTTCCACAATTTTCGGGTTGGCTTTCCAGACAAATTCATTGGCAAAAAGAGGCAGCCATGACGCATACACACCATTTCCCATGACTGGATTCAGAATATCCTGATCGACTAAGCCATTCGCTTTGCAGGATTTAAAGTCTTCCTCGCCGTAGGCCGGTGAGCAGTGAACTAGGCCGGTACCCGTATCGAGCGTCACGTACTCTGCTGGATAGATGGGTGAGAGGCGACGGTAGCCTTCATCGAGTGATGCGAGTGGATGCCAAAAAGAGATGCCGGCCAATTGCTGACCTGTGCAGGTTGCGATTACCTTTCCTTCGAGGCCATACTGTTGCAGGCAAATGTCGACACGGTCTTTGGCCAGAATAAGCAAAGCTTGATCCGTCTCCACCAAAGCATATTCCAGTTCTGGATGAACATTGAGTGCCTGGTTGGCAGGAAGTGTCCAGGGCGTGGTGGTCCAGATCACAACCATGCCTTTTTTCTCTGGCAAGTGAGCGATGCCAAATGCCTTAGCTAAGTTGCCTCGCTGCGTATCATCAAAGGCAAAGCCGACATCGACTGCAGGATCGGTTTTATCCTGGTACTCGACTTCGGCTTCGGCGAGCGCAGAGCCGCAGTCAAAACACCAGTTAACGGGTTTCAGGCCACGAAAGACATAGCCCTTTTTCCAAATGGAGCCCAGTGCACGAATCTCATCCGCCTCATTGCGGTAATTCATGGTGAGGTAGGGGTTGTTCCAGTCGCCCAGAACGCCCAGGCGCTCAAAGTCGATTTTCTGTTTCGCAATTTGCTCGTTAGCATATTGGCGTGCTTTAGCCTGAACTTCGGCAGTCGGTAAATTTTTACCAAACTTTTTTTCAATTTGGATTTCAATTGGCATGCCATGGCAGTCCCAGCCGGGTACATAGACAGCATCAAAACCCATCAGCCAGCGGGATTTAACAATCATGTCTTTGAGAATCTTATTGACCGCGTGACCAATGTGAATATCGCCATTGGCGTAAGGAGGGCCATCGTGCAAGATAAATTTGGGTTGCCCTGCATGCGCCGCGCGAATGGCTTCGTAGAGTTTATTTTTTTGCCACTGGGCTACCCATTGCGGCTCGCGCTTGGGTAAATCGCCCCGCATCGGAAAAGCGGTTTCCAGAAGGTTAACTGGATAAGAATTGGATTTATCAGACATAGACTTTTTTCTGGAAATAATCACGCGCACATTGCGCATCGTTTTGAATAGCAGACTGCAGCGAGTCGAGGTCAGGGTATTTTGCCTCGTCACGTATTTTTTCTAAAAGTTCAACACGGATAATGCGGCCATAGACTTGGGCATTGAAATCAAATAAATGAACCTCAAGTAAAACACGCCCCGCATCCTCTATTGTTGGTCTAACCCCAAGGCTGGCAACCCCTGGTAAGGGCGTGTCTCCAAGGCCATGAACGCGGACGGTAAAAATACCGGTCATCGCAGGCTTTCGCTCGTTCAAGTGATTTGCTACAGCTAGGTTCAAGGTGGGGAAGCCCAGTGTTCTGCCAAGCTGTCGGCCATAAATCACGTGCCCAGAAATCATGTATGGCCTGCCCAGTAGTAGAGCGGCCTTGGGCATATCACCTTCGGCTAATGCATTACGCAGAGCTGAACTGGAGATACGCTCTTGATTCTCTAAAACGGTATTGATGTTGGAAACTTCAAAACCAAATGCTGCGCCGGCGCGTTTCAAGCTAGCAAAGTCCCCTGCGCGTTTTGCGCCGTAACAGAAGTCATCGCCAATCAAAATCCATTTGGTGCTCAGGCGCCGCAGCAGAATTTCAGCAACAAATTCCTCGGGGGTCAATTTGGCATAGGCGGCATTAAAACGTTCGATTACCACGCGGTCAATGCCGATGTCGGCAAAGGCGTTTAACTTATCACGCAAATTTAAGATGCGTGGTGGCGCTTCGGCGGGAGTAAAAAATTCTTTGGGGTGTGGTTCAAACGTCATCACACAAGAGGCGAGACTTCTTGCACGCGCACCTATAGTGAGCGCCTCGAGCAAGGCGTGATGACCCCGATGCACGCCATCAAAATTACCGATGGTAAGGGCACAAGGGGGTGCAGCACGAAGGTGGGCAGAGCCTCGGAATACGTTCACTAGTCGCTTTCAGGGTAGCCTTGAATTATATTGTGGGCATGCACTCCATCGTTACCTTAATCTCCGGACGCGGATCGAATTTCGAAGCCATCGTCAAAACAGCCCAAAAAGAGAATTGGGTGGTCCGATTTAGTGGGGTAATAGCAAATCGCCCTGAGGCCAAGGGCCTTGATTTTGCTCGCTCTGAGGGCATTCCTGCGCTGGTCCTGGATCACAAAACCTACCCAGATCGGGCTGCATTTGATCGGGCACTAATGCAGCAAATCGACCTTCTCAAGCCGGATTTAGTGGTTTTGGCTGGCTTTATGCGCATCTTGACGCCCGAGTTTATTCGGCATTACGCCGGAAAGTTAATCAATATTCACCCATCCCTGCTACCCAGTTTCCCCGGTTTGCATACCCATGAACGGGCTTTGGAGGCAGGAGTAAGTACGCATGGCGCCAGCGTGCACTTTGTCAGCGAGGGCGTGGATGAGGGCCCCATCATCTGCCAGGCCACTGTTCCTGTGCTTCCAGGTGATTCGGCAACGCAATTGGCCGCACGCGTTTTGCAAATGGAGCATCAAATCTACCCGCGGGCCGTAAAATGGTACCTTGACGATCGATTGCGAATAGAAGGAAATCAAGTGAAGGTGCAGCCCCCCGAGTCGCAATGGTTTGTATATGAATAAGGCAAGACCCGAGCGCGGCGCAAAGCAGTCTCGTAGCCGAGCCTCCGATCGTTCACCTGCTACTGGTGCCCGTACCCAAAGTCGCCCACAACGACGAGGCCCTGAAGTTGCGCCCGTTAGCGGGCAGAAGAATTTCTCCCACGCGAAGGCTTTGCCGCAGCATGCCGCCCATTTGGAGCGCCTGCTTCCCGAGCTTTTGAGTTTTGAGCAGCCCTCGGATCGCGTCGTCAGTCGCTACTTTCGTGCAGAGCCCCAACTCGGTAACCGCGATCGGGCCTTAATTGCCGAGAGCGCATTTGCTATCCTGCGCCGTAAAAATGAGATGTCGCAATTTGCTTCAAGTGGAAGCGGAACCCAAGCAAGACGCCTTGCCCTGCTTGGCATGATGTCGGCATTGTCTGAGGGCGGCCTCGGCTCTGCCAATCGCCCGGAGAGCGCACTGGCTGATTTGGCCCACGTTATTCAGCCTACCGAGTACGACTGGCTCAAACGCTACTCCGAGCTCGATCGCGATACCTTAGCGCCGATGGTTCGCAACAATTTGCCTGAGTGGCTGTGGAATGCATTTGAGTCATCGCCTGGCGAAGCCCAGCGCCAAGACCTTGCAATCGCCCTGATGCGCCCAGCGCTGCTGGATTTGCGCGTGAATACCATCAAAGCCAATCGCGATACCTTACTAGAAGAAATGAATGCATTGGGTGGTCGTTATCAAGCAGTAGCAACGCCTTTTTCGACCGATGGCATTCGGATTATGGGTAAGCCTGCATTGCAGAATTCCAGTTGGTTTAAGGAAGGCCTTTTTGAAGTGCAGGACGAAGGCAGCCAATTGCTTTGCCATTTATTGGGCCCTAAGCGCGGCGAGATGGTGGTTGATTTTTGTGCGGGTGCTGGTGGCAAGACCTTGGCCTTGGGCGCCTTAATGCGCTCTACTGGACGCCTTTATGCCTTTGATACTTCAGAGCGTAGGCTGGCTAATTTGAAGCCACGTCAGGCCCGTAGCGGTCTCTCGAATGTGCATCCCGTGTGGATCGATAGTGAAAATGATTCGAAGGTGAAGCGCTTGGCCGGCAAGATTGATCGCGTTTTAGTGGATGCCCCTTGCAGCGGTATTGGCACCTTGCGCCGCAACCCCGATCTGAAGTGGCGTCAAACACCCGCTGCGGTTGCTGAGCTCAATGCAAAGCAGGCCAGCATTTTGGCTTCAGCCAGTCGCCTACTGAAACCCGGTGGTCGTTTGGTCTACGCCACGTGCAGCCTATTGCCCCAAGAAAATCAGGCTATTGCTTTGCAGTTCCTAGAAAAACACCCTGAGTTTGAGTTAATTCCTGCTGCTGAAGTGCTTAAAGACCACTTTTTAGATGGCACGCAGCCGATTGGGACGAGCCCGGATAACCCCTGGTGGCAACTATGGCCCCATTTGCACGGCACCGACGGCTTCTTCGGGGCAATTTTTAGGCGAAAAGCTTAAAATAGAGAGTTACTGATTCCGTTTAGGGGATGCTTTGAACTCTAGCTTTGACATAACTGCCTTGCACGATGGATTGATTCAATGGTTGGCCCATGGCTACCTCGACTGGGCTTGGTGGCAAATTGTGCTGTTTACCTTGGCGCTCACGCATATCACCATTGCTGGCGTCACCATTTTCTTGCATCGCTGCCAAGCGCACCGTGCCCTCGATTTGCATCCGATTGCTTCGCACTTCTTCCGCTTCTGGCTCTGGCTTACCACTGGCATGGTTACTAAAGAGTGGGCCGCGGTTCACCGCAAGCACCATGCTAAATGCGAAACCACTGATGATCCCCACAGCCCTCAGGTTTTAGGCATCAACGCCGTGTTGTCACGCGGTGCTGAGCTTTATAAATCCGAAGCCAATAATTTAGAGACCCTGCAGAAGTTTGGCCACGGCACACCCGATGATTGGCTCGAGCGCAACATTTACTCGAAATTCTCATGGCAAGGCGTTGCGCTCATGATGATCATCGACCTCTTCTTATTTGGGGCGATTGGAGCAACAGTATGGGCAGTACAAATGCTGTGGATACCGATCACTGCTGCTGGCGTGATTAATGGCATTGGCCACTTTTGGGGCTATCGCAATTTCAATAATGAAGACGCTTCCCGTAATATCGTGCCGTGGGGTATTTTGATTGGCGGCGAAGAGTTACACAATAATCACCACACCTATGCCACCAGTGCGAAGCTATCGAACAAGTGGTACGAGTTTGATATTGGCTGGCTCTACATTCAAATGATGAGCGCAGTGGGTTTGGCTACAGTCAAAAAAGTGCCACCCAAGCCGGTGTTGTCCGAAGTGCGGCCTGCAGATCAAGACACATTAGAGGCAGTCATCGCCAATCGCTATGAAGTGATGGCGCGCTATAGCAAGTCCTTAAAGAAGTTTTTCGTGAGCGAAGTTCAGCACATGCAAGAGTTTGCCGCTCATCTCAATGATGCACGCACCTGGCTTTGTAAGGATGAAGCCCAACTAACGACCGCCGAACAGCAGAAGCTGGAAGAGTTAATTCAGCAAAATGTACAACTGCGGAAGATGATTGAGATGCGCCGCGATTTACAGGCGCTGTGGAGCCGTTCCAATGCAACCGGCGAGCAACTCTTAAGTCAGCTTCGCACCTGGTGTCAACGTGCCGAAGAGAGTGGTGTATCGAACTTACGTGACTTCTCGATTCGGTTGCGCCGCTACAGTTAGTTATCCGCATAAACGAGGCACTAAAAAACCCGCACATGGCGGGTTTTTTAGTGAGTTGAAACTAAATTTTATTTTAGCTTTGTCTCTTTGTACGAAACATGCTTGCGAACGGTAGGATCGAATTTCATGATCTCTAATTTCTCAGGCTTGGTACGCTTGTTTTTTGTGGTTGTGTAGAAGTGACCAGTACCTGCTGATGACTCTAACTTGATCTTTTCTCTGCCGCCCTTAGCCATTTCAATACTCCTTTAGATTTGGCCGCGTGCGCGCAAGTCGACTAAAACGGCATCGATGCCGTTCTTGTCTATCACACGCAAACCTGCGTTGGTTAAGCGAAGGCTAATCCAGCGATTTTCTGATTCAACCCAGAAACGGCGATTTTGCAGATTAGGCAAAAAGCGACGCTTCGTTTTATTGTTTGCATGGGAAACATTATTGCCAACCATCGGCTTTTTCCCAGTGACTTGGCAAACTTTTGCCATGACACGACTCCTTAATTGCGAAAAAAGAAGATTGTAGCAGGCGAATGCTTAAATGAGCCAGCCCTTTTGTCGAATAGTAAATGCGGCCTACTAATTTCCTGTATTCCATCTTATAAGTTAGTGCTTACTACTATTTTAAATCAATATTCATAATGCCAGCCTCCACAAAAGAAAAGAAACTGCTGTGACTAACAATGCAGTGATCTAGGAGGCCAATTGCAACCCATTGCAGTGCTTGCTGCAGGGTACGGGTTAATTCAATGTCCTTTTTGCTGGGATAGGGGTCGCCGCTGGGGTGGTTGTGGGCCACAATCAGGGCGCTGGAATTACGAATCAGTGCCTCTTTGACGATTTCGCGGGGGTAGATGGCCGTCTGCGCCACAGAACCCCTGAACAGCTCCTGGCATTCGATTAAACGGTTTTTCGAGTCCAAGTGCAGGCAAAGAAAGACCTCATGGGGCAGTTGCCCGATTTTGGCCTGAATCAGCTCGCGCATTTGGGCTGGCGAACCCAAAACGGAGTCGTGCATGAGCTCATGCTCCAGACTGCGTTTCACTAACTCATAGGCAGCCTGAATTTGTGCCCACTTGGATATTCCCATGCCATAGCAACGGGTAATTTCCTCGGCGCTTGAGTTAAGTAACCTGGGAAGGCTGCCAAAGGTGCCCAAAAGATCCTGAGCGAGGGTCACAGCCGTTTTTCCCTTTACGCCGACGCGTAGGAAGATCGCCAGTAATTCAGCGTCTGAGAGCGCCTCAGGGCCGCTGAGGCGCAGTTTCTCGCGCGGTTGTTGGCCTTTGGGCCATTCGGAAATTGGAGAATGTACTGCGCCCGTTGTCCTAGCTACAATATTCGGATGATTGCGACCGTTCAACCCGACTCCTACTTGACCCTTAACTACCGTTTGGTTTTGCCTGGCGGGGAGGACTACATCAATACCTTTGAGGACAACCCGGCGACGGTGATGTTTGGTACTGGTCAATTTGCCCCCTGTTTTGAAAAGGCGCTGCTCGGCATGGCAAGCGGAGAGCGCAGGACGGTAGTGATTCCTCCCGAGGAAGGCTTTGGATTGCACAAGCCAGAATTAGTACAGTGGGTCACGATGGATACCCTCAAAGAAAATACCGATGAAACCCCCAGCTTTTCTCCTGGCGATGTGATTGAATTCAATGCGCCTAGTGGCGCTCAATACGCCGGTGTCATGCAATCGATGACAGATGAAGGGGCATGGTTTGATTTCAACCATCCTTTGGCAGGCAAGCCCATTACGTTTGAAGCAGAAATCGTAGCCATTCTGTAAACCACCATGAGCCAAACTGATCAACCCGAAATTTTGCTCGCCCAACCCCGTGGATTTTGCGCGGGCGTTGATCGCGCGATCAATATTGTGAATGAGGCCTTGGGCCGCTTTGGTAAGCCCATTTATGTGCGCCATGAGATTGTGCATAACAAGTATGTGGTGGATGAGTTGCGCACCAAGGGCGCGGTATTTGTAGAAGAGTTGGCAGAAGTGCCGCGCGGCGGGATTGTGGTTTTTAGTGCCCACGGCGTTTCGCAAGAAGTGAGGCGCGATGCCGAAGCCCGCGGCTTACAGGTATACGATGCCACTTGCCCACTGGTTACCAAAGTGCACTTGGAAGTAGTCAAGATGTGCAAAGAGGGCTTTACCGTGTTGATGATTGGCCATGCCGGCCATCCCGAGGTAGAGGGCACCATGGGCCAAGTTGGCAAAGGCATTGTCTTGATAGAAGATTTGGAAGACGTAGCTAAACTCAATTTCCCGGCCGATGAAAAAGTTGCCTTTGTTACCCAAACCACCTTATCGGTCGATGAAACAAAAGAAATTGTCGACGCCCTAACCAAAAAATTCCCCCATATTTCAAAACCACGCAAGCAAGATATTTGCTATGCAACGCAAAATCGCCAAGACGCGGTTAAATTCATGGCGCCACAAGTCGATCTCGTTATTGTGGTGGGAAGCAAGGCAAGCTCAAACTCCAATCGCTTGCGGGAACTGTCTGAAAAGTTAGGCGTGCCATCCTACATGGTGGATGCGCCGGAGCAGCTGGAAGAAAAATGGTTTGAAGGAAAAAAACGCATCGGCTTAACCGCAGGTGCATCTGCGCCAGAGAGCCTAGCGCAATCGATTGTTGCTCGGATTCAAGAATTTGGACCACGGCAAATTCGGTCCTTGCCTGGCATCGTCGAAGACGTTACGTTTTCACTGCCAAAAAACTTAACAAACTAAGTTTTTAATGGACCTGCTGTAAGAGGCTGCGCAGCATACGGCACATCTGCTTAATCTCCGCATCCGTTACCGCCAGCGATGGCATAAAGCGCAGTAAATTGGGTCTTGGGGAATTAATTAGTAAGCCTTCAGGACCCTGATCGCGGGCCATCTCAACCAGCTTGGGCCCAATATCCTTGCCCAGCATCAGGGCCCGCAATAAGCCTTTGCCGCGCTCACCTTCGAGATTAAATTCGCTTGCAATGGTTTGCAGTTCATGGCTAAGTAACTCACCCTTACGAACCACCTCATCTAAAAAACCCGGAGCAAGTAGCTGTTCGATCACGCTAATGCCAACCGCAGTCATCAGTGCATTGCCGTTGTACGTACCGCCTTGATCGCCTGGAACAAAGCAGGCGACTTCCTCGGTCACTAACAATGCGGCCAAAGGAACGCCACCACCAATTCCTTTGCCTAAGGTCATGATGTCGGGTTTGATGTTGTAGTGCTGGTAAGCAAATAGTTTGCCGGTACGCCCAGAGCCTGCTTGTACTTCATCAACGATGAGTAGCACCTTATGCTCGCGCGTCAATGCGCGCAGGCCTTCCATAAACTCGGTCGTGGTGGGTATCACGCCACCTTCGCCTTGCACTGGCTCGACCATAACTGCTACGGTTTTATCGCCAATTAATTTTTTTACTGACTCGAGGTCGTTCAATTCCGCTTTTAAAAAGCCAGGGACCTGCGGGGCAAACATGGTGTCCCACCCTGGCTTACCAGAGGCGCTCATGGTGGCCAAGGTTCTGCCATGAAAAGAGTGCTCAAAGGTAATGATCTCGTACGCACCAGACTTGTGGAGCTGCCCCCATTTGCGAGCTAACTTAATTGCGCCCTCATTGGCTTCGGCACCGCTATTGGCGAAGAAGACACGATTAAAGCAGCTCTGTTCGGTGAGTAGATTCGATAAGCGAATCATCGGCTCGTTGTAAAAAGCGGGGCTTGGATTAATTAATTTACGCGCTTGGGCATTCATCGCGGCGATCATGCCGGGATTACTATGACCTAAGCAATTGACAGCCCAGCCTTGCAAAAAGTCGAGGTAGCGTTTGCCGTTGTGATCAACTAACCAGGAGCCCAGGCCTTCGGTCATCACGAGCTCAGGGCGCTGCGTGATGAACATCACAGAGTGAGTATCAACTGCAGCTGGGCTCAGTGGGGTAGAGGGGATGTCGTACGGCTTATTCATGGCTCAATCATACAAAAAGGCTGGGATTACTGCAGGGGTTTTTCAGATTAGGCCTCAGCAGGGAGCAAATCAGCGGCATTGGTAAAGGAATCGGCAAAGAAGCTATCGCTGGGTAATTGGCATGCCGCGACAAAATCAGCACGTGCCGCATTGACCACGACGGGCGCGCCGCAGGCATAGACTTCAAGGCCGCGCATGTCGGGGAAGTCGGCCATGGCCGCCAGATGAACAAAGCCGTCTCGGCCAATCCACCCGTCTTCTGGCAGCGCATGGGAAATCACGGGAACGTACTTAAAGTGGGGCATGCTATCGGCCCAGCTGCGACAAAGGGCGTCTAAATACAGGTCACTTGGCCGGCGTCCACCCCAAAACAGGGTCATTGGACGCTCTATTTTTTTTGCTTGCATGTGTTCGATGATCGATTTGATTGGGGCAAAACCCGTTCCTGCTGCGACAAAAACAATCGGGCTACTGCTGTCCTCGCGCAAAAAGAAGCTACCCATGGGCCCCTCAAAGCGCAAGATGTCTTTTAGTTTGAGCACGGGTTTATCGGGCACACCAAATACAAAATCCGTAAACAAGCCGCCAGGGGTATGGCGAATATGCAACTCCAATGGCCCTTCCGCCTCTGGCGCAGAGGCAATCGAGTAGGCGCGCCGTTGCCCGTCTTTGAGTAGAAATTCAATGTATTGGCCAGCCAAAAATTGAAAGCGTTCGGCAGCAGGCAGTTGCAACTTCAGAATGGCGACATCCTGGCTGGGGCGATCGATTTCATTGACGCGGCAGGGGACTTTCCGAATCGATAGGTCGCCGGCGCCCTGCACCTCACGTACTGCAATCACCAGATCGCTTTGCGCGTGGGCGCAGCAAAACAAGGCATTACCTGCGGTCTTTTCAGCAGCAGTGAGGGCGCCTTCATTGTGGTCACCATGGCGAACTAAGCCCTCGGTAACTTGACCCTTGCAAGAGCCACAGGCACCATTTTTACAACCATAGGGCAGGGTAATGCCTTGCCGTAGGGCGGCTTGCAAAATGGTTTCATCTGGGCTGGCATCAAACTGTTTGCCGCTAGCTTTAAGAGTAACTTGGTAAGGCAATCTCATTCCTTTAAATAAATCGGTACGATAGTAGGTATGCCATCGTTAAATCATTCTTTAGCAGTCCCGTTTCAGCGCCCCCGCGTTTTAATCGTGGGGTGCGGCGATATCGGTATGCGGGTACTGCAACAGCTCACTCGCTTTCAGGCTTACCGCGTATTTGCATTAACCTCACAAAGCAGCCGTTTTCCAGAAATCAGGGCAATGGGCGCTATTCCGATGCTGGGCAACTTAGACCAGATAGATACGCTTTGGCGCCTGCGTGGTTTAGCGAACACGGTGGTGCATTTAGCTCCGCCACAAACGACTGGCGCAAGCGACCTGCGCACCCAAAACCTATTAAGGATTCTATCGCAAGGTGGGGTCGCTGTCAGGCGGCTGGTCTATGTCAGCACCACCGGGGTATATGGTGACTGTGGCGGTGGCGACGCGATTGAAACAAGCACAGCAAAGCCGCAAAGTGAGCGGGCTAAACGGCGCTGGAATGCCGAATGGCAATTACGTCAATGGGCTCTACTGAACCATGTGCGACTCACGATATTGAGGGTGCCCGGGATTTACGATATCAATCGATTACCAATTGATCGATTAAAGGCCGGTACACCCGCTTTATTGCCTGAGGTGGATGCCTATTCGAATCACATTCAAGCCGACGATTTGGCGCGGATTGTTTGCGCTGCCGTTTATCACGGCAAGCCACAGCGTCTGGTGAATGCCTGCGATGGTACGCAAACCAAAATGGGTGACTACTTTGATCAAGTGGCCGATGCATTCGGCTTGGAGCGCCCGCCGCGTTTGCCAGCAGACGAGGTTCAGCAGTTGGTGAGTCCGATGCTGTGGTCTTTTATGCGTGAATCGAGGCGTGTGGGCAATGACCGCCTGAAAGAATTAAAAGTACAACTGCGCTACGCCAGTACGCAGGATTTTCTGAGTCAACTTACTTCCAGGAATCTTTCAGGCCAACCGCGCGATTAAAAATGGGTTTCCCGGGTTTAGAGTCAACCGCATCGACCACAAAGTAGCCGTGGCGCTCAAACTGAAAGCGGGATTCTGCCAAGGCATCGACCATCGCAGGCTCTAAGTAGGCGGTGACCACTTCTTTTGAGTGGGGATTAATGTAGTCTAAGAAATTCTTTTCGCCACTGTCGGGGTGGGGATCGGTGAAGAGGTGTTCATACAAACGCACTTCCGCTGCCAGCGCATGCTGCGCACTGACCCAATGAATATTGCCTTTGACTTTGTAGTTATCTGAGCCGGGCGTACCACTCTTACTATCTGGAAAATAACGCGCATGCACTTGTTTTATTTCGCCGTTGGCATCCAGTTCAAAGCCCGTGCATTCAATCACAAAACCATAACGTAAACGCACCCGACTACCAGGCTGATCGCCAATCGGTGGGTAAAGCCGGAAAAAACCCTTAACCGGCTCGATCATGAAATCATCCGCTTCAATCCAGAGTTCGCGCGTAAACGGAAATTCACGGCGTCCCCAGTCAGGGTGATGGGGATGGCGCGGTGCTGAGCAGATTTCGCTAACGCCGGGATCCATATTTTCAATCACCAATTTGAGGGGCTTTAAGACCGCAATTGCACGCGGTGCTTTTGCGTCCAAGTCATCGCGCAGCGCACCCTCGAGCGTAATCATATCAATCCAGCTATCGGCCTTGGCTACGCCAATGCGCTCGCAAAACAACCGAATGCTTTCTGGGGTATAGCCACGGCGACGAATACCTACAATCGTTGGCATGCGCGGATCATCCCAGCCATCCACTTTCTTTTCTTCGACTAATTGCAAAAGCTTGCGCTTGCTAGTCAGGGTGTGCGTTAGATTAAGGCGGGCGAATTCATGCTGGTGCGGTAGGGGTTCCGTAAAGACACCAAGATCTTTGAGTGCATTCAGAATCCAGTCATATAGAGGGCGATTATTTTCAAACTCAAGCGTGCAGATCGAGTGTGATACATTTTCCAGTGCATCCGAGATGCAGTGTGTGAAATCGTATAGTGGATAGATACACCACTTGCTACCAGTGCGATGATGGTCGACGTGCCTAATCCGGTAAATCACGGGATCGCGCATCACGATATTGGGATGGGCCATATCAATCTTGAGGCGCAAAACATGGCTGCCATCGGCAAACTTACCATCCCGCATATCACGGAATAGTTTTAGATTTTCTCCGGCACTACGATCGCGAAATGGGCTTGCTGTGCCTGCTTGATTGAAGTTACCGCGATTGGCATGTATTGCATCTGCACTTTGGCTGTCGACGTAGGCCTTGCCATTCTCAATCAAGAGCTCGGCAAACGCATATAGGCGATCAAAGTAATCGCTGGCGTGATACAAGTGCACCTCGCCTTGGGCTTTCCAATTAAAACCAAGCCACTGCACCGCATCCAAAATGCTATCGGCATATTCCACATCTTCTTTGGTGGGATTGGTGTCATCCAGGCGCATATTGCAGCGCGCACCGTCAGGCAGAAGGCTGTAGTCGGCGGCTAAACCGAAATTGAGGCAGATGCTCTTGGCATGGCCGATATGCAGGTAGCCATTGGGCTCCGGCGGAAAGCGCGTAATGATGGCAGGAATGGTTGCGCCAGCTTGATTGGTTCTGCCTTGATAGCGGCCGCTCGCTAGGTCGTGATCGATGATCTGACGTAAAAAATTAGACGGCTCCACAACGGGGGCGGAAGATTTAGGAGGTTTGCTATCAAGGGCCATAGCAGTATTGTAGAGAAGAAAAGGCCTTCCCCCAGAAAGACAAAACCCGCAGGGTGAGTGCGGGTCTTAATCGAATTACAGAGTGGGGATTTCTTACTCTTCGACAAATACCTCTTCGCGACTCTTCTTTACAGCAGGAAGGGCCACAATCACTACCAGCAATGCAGCAGCAATCAGCAGTCCAAGTGAGAGCGGACGCGTTACAAAGGTGGTGAAATCGCCCCTGGAAAGCAACAAGGCACGGCGGAAATTTTCTTCCATCATCGGCCCGAGTACGAATCCTAAAAGCAGTGGCGCGGGCTCGCTACCAAGCTTAAAGAAAAGGTAGCCAATAATGCCAAAGGATGCAGTGATGTAAACGTCCATGATTGAGTTATTAACGGTATACACACCAATACAGCAGAACACCAAAATCGCTGGATACAAAAAGCGGTATGGAATCTGCAATAACTTTACCCAAATGCCAATCAGCGGCAAATTCAACAAGATCAACATTACGTTACCGATCCACATCGATGCAATCAAACCCCAGAACAGGGTTGGATTACTCGTCATCACCTGAGGACCTGGCTGAATATTATGAATGGTCATTGCGCCCACCATTAGCGCCATCACAGCATTGGGTGGAATACCTAGGGTCAAGAGGGGAATGAATGAGGTTTGCGCCGCTGCGTTATTGGCAGATTCTGGACCAGCAACACCTTCAATTGCACCCTTACCGAACTCATGGCTGTACTTCGACGCTTTCTTTTCAACCGAGTAGGCACCAAAGGCAGCAAGCGCGGCGCCACCGCCAGGCAAGATGCCCAAAATGGAGCCAATTGTGGTGCCACGCAGAATCGCTGGAGTCATGCGCTTAACATCAGTCCACGTTGGAATCAAGGTGGTTACTTTGTTTAGGAACGACTCAGTGACCCCCTTCTTTTCCAAATTCATCATGATCTCGGCAAAACCAAAGACACCCATGGCAACCGAAACAAAACCAATACCATCACTTAATTGAGGAACATCGAAGGTGTAACGCGCTACACCGGAATTAACGTCGGTACCAATCAGCCCCATTAAGAGGCCCAAAATGATCATGCCGATCGCCTTCAGGAGTGAGCCCGATGCCAATACAACCGCACCGATTAATCCCAACACCATCAAGGAAAAGTATTCTGCTGGACCGAATTTGAAAGCTACTTCCGCTAAGGGCGCAGCAAAGCCAGCCAATATCAGCGTAGCCACACACCCGGCAAAAAATGAGCCCATACCAGCGGTAAAGAGCGCCACGCCGCCACGGCCGCGTCGCGCCATTTGGTAGCCATCAATGGCCGTCACCACCGAAGCGGTTTCGCCCGGGATGTTGAGCAGAATTGCCGTGGTTGAGCCGCCGTACTGTGAGCCGTAGTAAATACCAGCCAGCATAATCAGGGCGGCAATCGGAGGTAATGCATAGGTTGCGGGCAGCAGCATCGCAATCGTTGCTACTGGCCCTATACCTGGCAATACGCCAATCAAGGTGCCCAGCACACAACCAATAAAGCAATACAGCAAATTCTGCAAAGTAAATGCAGTTTCAAAACCAAGTGACAGGTTAGCTAATAATTCCATTTGATTTGTCTCGTCAACTTAATTCATGAAGAATGGCAAAAGCGGGAAAGAAAGTCCCAGTCCTTTTACAAACGCCAAATAGGTAAATCCAACCAGGAAAACCGCATTCAGCGCGGTGCCCTTCCAGCCAAAATCATGACTGACTGAGGCGGATGTGAATACCAGTGCAAAAATCGCAAAGATAAAACCCATGGTGGGTAACAAAATGCCATAGAGCACCACCGATCCCGTGATCCAAAGCATGATTTTAAAATCCCACTTGGGCATTTTTTCTTCAATGGATTTTTTGGATATCGAGCCGAACAAAATAATGAGTCCGAGCACGGCCATCAAGACGCCCAGCCAGAATGGAAAGTATCCTGGCCCCATCTTGGCAGCAGTACCCATACGGTATTGGAGTGCAATAACGGCAAAAAAGATACCAACAGCAATAAACATGATGCCGGCACCAAAATCCCTTTGGTTGCGAATCTTCAAAACAGCGCTCCTTTTAGCTATTGAATAACTAATTTAATTTTTTTGATGTTGAGCGATTGTAAGGCACAGAATCACACGTATATAAAGGGTTTACCCTATTATTCGGTCAATGCCATAATTGAGAGTATGAAAGTTACCCAAATTCGCCAAGCCTACCTCGATTTTTTTGCTGCCAAAGGGCATCAAATTGTGCCCTCGAGCCCGGTTGTTCCTGGGGATGATCCGACATTATTATTCACTAATGCAGGGATGAACCAGTTTAAGGATGTCTTCTTAGGATTCGATAAGCGCCCCTACCAGCGGGCAACCTCTGCCCAAAAGTGCATCCGTGCTGGTGGCAAACACAATGACCTCGATAACGTGGGCTATACCGCTCGGCACCACACATTTTTTGAAATGCTGGGTAATTTTTCATTTGGCGATTACTTCAAAAAAGATGCCATTGTATTTGCATGGGAATTACTCACAGAGGTATTGAAGTTACCTAAAGAAAAGTTGCTGGTAACGGTGTATGCCGAAGATGACGAAGCATACGAAATTTGGAATAAGGCCATTGGCGTTCCAGCGGACCGCATTATTCGAATTGGTGACAACAAGGGGGCTCGTTACGCTTCTGATAATTTTTGGATGATGGGCGATACTGGACCTTGCGGCCCATGTACTGAAATTTTCTATGATCACGGCCCCGAAATAGCAGGCGGCCCTCCCGGTAGTCCCGATGAGGATGGCGATCGCTACATCGAGATTTGGAATAACGTGTTTATGCAGTACAACCGTGATGAAGCCGGCATCATGCACCCACTACCCAAGCCCAGTGTGGATACCGGTATGGGTCTGGAGCGGATTGCTGCAGTCATGCAGCATGTGCATTCCAATTATGAGATTGATTTGTTTGTGCATTTGTTGCAGGCTGCCAAAACAGCCTTGGACAATGCCGGCGGTGGCAATTGCGATGCGACTAGCCCGTCCTTAAAGGTTATTGCAGACCACATCCGTGCCTGTAGCTTTGTGATTGTGGATGGCGTGATTCCTGGTAATGCGGGTCGTAGTTATGTGCTGCGCCGCATTGCGCGCAGGGCGATCCGCCACGGTTATAAATTGGGTGCGCGCAAACCATTCTTCTACCAGCTAGTTCCAGCCCTAGTAGCGCAGATGGGCGATGCTTACCCCGAATTGCGCCAAGCGCAAGAAAAAGTGGCTGCGGTAATTCAACAAGAAGAGGAGCGCTTTTTTCAAACGATTGCCAACGGTATGGAAATCCTGGAAGGTGCTTTGGCTGGTGGCGGTAAAACGCTGGATGGCGAAACCGCATTTCGGCTACATGACACCTTTGGCTTTCCGCTCGATTTAACCGCAGATGTGTGCCGCGAACGCAATGTCACCGTGGATGCGGCTGGCTTTGAAGCGGCCATGCAACAACAGCGGGATCAGGCGCGCGCTGCAGGCAAGTTCAAAGTGGCGCAAGGATTGGAGTACAAGGGCGCACCGACGCAATTTCATGGCTACGTTGGATTGCGCCATGAGAAAGCCACCGTGCTTGCCTTGTACCTTGATGGCGCTGCCGTCCAATCGATTCAGGCGGGCGATGCTGCTGTTGTTGTATTGGACAACACACCGTTTTATGCCGAGTCCGGCGGTCAAGTCGGCGATCAAGGCGAGTTACGCAATGATGCAGCCCGCTTTGAGGTAGCCGATACATTTAAAATTCAGGCGGATGTCTTTGGGCACCAAGGTGAATTACTCGAGGGTAAATTAAGCGTTGGTGATCGCCTCAATGCAGCGGTGGATGCACAGCAGCGTTTAGACACCATACGTAATCACAGCGCCACCCACATCATGCATAAAGCCTTGCGTGAAGTATTGGGGGATCACGTGCAACAAAAGGGTTCTTTGGTAGATGCCAATAAAACCCGATTTGACTTTACCCATAATGCACCGGTAAGCCAAGAGCAAATTCGCCGAATTGAGGCGATTGTGAATGACGAGATTTTGCATAACCAAGCGACGTCTGCTCAGGTGATGGCTTTAGAAGATGCGCAAAAAACCGGCGCCATGATGCTCTTTGGTGAAAAGTACGGCGATGCCGTACGCGTCTTAGAAATTGGTACATCGAAAGAATTGTGTGGAGGCACCCATGTGTCGCGTACGGGTGACATTGGTAGCCTGAAGATTGTGTCGGAGAGCGGCGTTGCAGCCGGTATAAGGCGTGTTGAGGCAGTAACCGGTCGCCATGCACTCCATTTTTTACAGGCCTTGGAAGATCGGATCAATGCCACCGCAGCGGTTCTGAAAACCAATCCCCATGAGTTAACCCAGCGTGTAACGCAGTTGCAAGACAGTTTGCGTCAAGCAGAGCGCGAGCTAGAAAAACTCAATTCCAAATTGGCTGCGAGCCAAGGCGATGAGTTGACAGCGCAAGCAATCGATGTGGGTGGTTTGATGGTCTTAGCGGCTCGGATCGATGGCGCTGATGCGCAGGCGCTGCGGGAGACCATGGATGCCCTCAAAGGAAAACTGAAAACGGCGGCGATTGTGCTTGCCTCAGTGCAGGGCGACAAAGTCAGCCTGATTGCTGGCGTGACTGCAGATGCAACAACGCGTGTGAAAGCGGGTGATTTGGTTAATTTTGTCGCCCAGCAAGTCGGCGGCAAAGGTGGCGGCAAGCCAGAGATGGCAATGGCTGGTGGCACCAACCCTTCCGCTTTGTCTGCTGCATTGGCAGGTGTTAAAGAGTGGATTATTCAGGCAAGCAAGGCGTAAAAAGAGGAGCAGTACATGAGTGAAGTCATCATCCCCGAAGTAAATCGTGAAATCGATGCAATCGGCATGAATTGCCCCTTACCCATTTTGCGCACTAAAAAAGCCTTAGCGGAGATGGAGTCTGGACAGATTTTGATGGTGAAGGCAACCGATGCTGGTGCCGTTCATGACTTCCCGGTCTTTGCCAAGCAGACCGGCAACGAACTCATCGCTACCGCAAGCGAAGGCGATACCTTGATTTTTTATTTCAAGCGCCGATAAGCGCTTACCTTAGCGATCTACTTTTAAGGTAGGTAGCGAACTCTGAGCCTAGCTCGGAGTGGCGTAAGGCAAATTCAACTGAGGCTTTCATGTAGCCGAGTTTGCTACCGCAGTCATAACGCACGCCATCATACTCATAGGCAAATACGGGCTCTTCCTTCAGGAGTGTCGCAATCGCATCGGTCAATTGAATTTCGCCGCCAGCACCGGGCTTTAGGTTCCGAATGTGCGCAAAGATAGAGGACGATAAAACGTAACGTCCAACCACCGCCAAATTGGATGGCGCATCTTTGGGTTGTGGCTTTTCAACAATGTTGGAGAGCCGGTAAATGCCTGAGGCTACTTCAGCACCATCCACAATCCCGTAGGAACTGCTTTTAGCGGGATCAATTTTTTCAACTGCAATTACAGAGCCTTGCTGTGCCTCATGCACCTTGAGCATTTGCGCTAG
>CAWUTW010000048.1:0-3640 GCA_963925585.1 uncultured Polynucleobacter sp.
AATACCATGCATTCATATTGCGCGCCATCCAGTGCCAAATAGTAACGAATGCCTCGGCGCTCGACTTGTGCCGATATGGACTGCGTGCCATTAACGATGACATTGAGCACAATTTGTCCTGGACGCCATTCACTGACAATATCGTAGCGGCTGATGCCCTCTGGGGTTTCCACATAAACCGAGTAGACGCCCTCCTTGAGTTCAACCCGGGTCGGTATGTCAATCGGATCATTCATCGAACCCACCCGCCTTCCAGTTACCAATACAAATTTTTTGGTAATTTTCATCTCATGGCCTGGCAGCTGACCATCAATCACTTGTATGTATTCCAGATACCGCGTGCGCATGAAGGTGGCGAGCGCAGCCAAGCGATTGGGATCAGCCGGCTGTACTGAATCGCGCTGAAATCCATTGGGGTACTCTTCGGGGATAAAGCCCGTCGTAAAGTCACCCGAAACAAAGCGCGGGTGCTGTAAAAGCGCTGCCTGAAACGCAATATTGGAATGAATCCCACGAATCACAAATTGATTGAGTGCATAGCGCATTTTATGAATTGCATCCATGCGATCGCTGCCATGCACTATCAGCTTGGCAATCATCGAGTCATAGTACATAGGGATTTCACCGCCCTCATACACCCCCGTATCGACACGTACGCCATTTTCTTCTGCTGGAGGACGGTATTTCACGAGGCGACCCGTTGATGGCAGAAAGTTACGAAATGGATCATCGGCATTGATCCGGCACTCCATCGACCACCCATTTAGTTTAAGTTGATCTTGTGTAAAGGATAGCTTTTCGCCTGCAGCAATCCGAATCATTTGCTCGACTAAATCGAGCCCTGTAATTGATTCGGTCACAGGATGCTCGACTTGCAGACGGGTATTCATCTCCAGGAAGTAAAAGGATTTGTCTTTTCCGACTACGAATTCCACAGTACCAGCCGATTGGTAATTGACGGCGCGTGCTAAGGCGACGGCCTGCTCGCCCATGGCTTTGCGGGTAGCGGGATCAATAAAAGGCGATGGCGCTTCTTCGATTACCTTTTGATGACGGCGCTGAATCGAGCAGTCACGCTCCCACAGATAGACGATATTGCCGTGCGCATCGCCAAGTATCTGAATCTCAATGTGCCGTGGACCTTCGACAAACTTCTCAATAAATATGCGGTCATCGCCAAAGCTATTCAGGGCCTCGGTTCGGCAGGCTAAAAAGCCTTCGAATGCTTCATGATCGTTGTGGGCAACTCGTAAGCCTTTGCCTCCACCACCCGCAGATGCTTTGATCATCACCGGATAACCAATGTCCTTGGCGATGTTGACTGCGCGATCTGGGCTATCAATCGCTTCGTTAAAGCCCGGAATGGTATTGACCTTAGCCTCCATGGCTAATTTTTTGGAGGCGATCTTATCGCCCATAGCGGCAATCGATGCAAATTTAGGTCCGATAAACACTATGCCTTCTTCTTCGCAGCGCCGAGCGAATTGCTCGTTCTCGGATAAAAATCCATAGCCAGGATGCACTGCTTGAGCGCCAGTATCTTTACAGGCCTGAATGATTCGATCCATCACCAAATAGGATTCACGCGATGGCGCAGGCCCAATACAGACAGCCTCATCTGCCAATTGCACGTGCCTTGCTTCCCGATCGGCTTCAGAAAATACAGCAACCGTCTGTATACCCATGCGTTTGGCTGTTTTAATCACGCGGCACGCGATCTCGCCGCGATTGGCAATCAGGATCTTTTTAAATAGGGTGGTTTTCATGTGATCTTGTCTATCCATTACAGGGGTATGTTGCCATGTTTGCGCTCTGGATTTTTGAGATCCTTGTCTTTGAGCATAGCCAGTGAGCGCGCAATACGTTTGCGCGATTCATGCGGCAAGATCACGTCATCAATGTAACCGCGCCGACCCGCCACAAAGGGATTGGCAAACTTGGCCTTGTATTCGGCTTCGCGCGCAGCGATTTTTTCTGGATCGCTCTTCTCTTCGCGGAAGATAATTTCGACAGCGCCTTTTGGGCCCATCACCGCAATCTCAGCCGAAGGCCATGCAAAATTGACATCGCCGCGCAGATGCTTCGATGCCATCACATCGTAAGCGCCGCCGTAAGCTTTACGCGTTATCAAGGTTACTTTCGGAACCGTACAGTCCGCATAGGCATAGAGTAATTTCGCGCCGTGTTTAATAATGCCGCCGTATTCTTGTGCGGTGCCGGGCATAAAGCCAGGAACATCCACTAGAGTAACCACGGGAATATTGAAGGCGTCACAAAAACGCACAAAACGGGCGGCTTTTATCGATGCTTTGATGTCCAAGCAGCCAGCCAAAACCAGAGGTTGATTGGCGACGATGCCGATGGTCTGGCCTTCCATGCGGCCAAAACCAATGAGGATATTTTTGGCGTAATCGGGTTGCAACTCAAAGAACTCACCGTCGTCTGCAATCTTGCGAATCAACTCATGCATGTCATAGGGTTGATTGGGATTAGCGGGTACCAAGGTATCTAGTGAATAATCGGGCGTCTCATCACGCCGAGCCGAGCGCAATGTTGGCGGTTTTTCTTTATTGGATAAAGGTAGGTAATTAAAGAATCGGCGCAACACCATGATTGCCTCAACGTCATTCTCAAAGGCTAGATCACACACGCCGGAGACGGTTGAGTGGGTTACTGCGCCGCCCAGCTCTTCTGCAGTGACGTCTTCATGAGTCACGGTTTTGACAACCTCAGGGCCAGTAACAAACATGTACGAGCTGTCTTTGACCATAAAAATAAAGTCGGTCAATGCGGGTGAATACACTGCGCCACCAGCAGATGGCCCCATGATTAAGGAGATTTGCGGAATGACACCGGAAGCAGTCACATTGCGTTGAAAGATATCGGCATAGCCGCCCAAGGAAGCAACCCCCTCCTGAATGCGAGCACCACCCGAATCATTGAGTCCGATGACGGGAGCGCCGACTTTCATGGCCTGATCCATGATTTTGCAAATCTTCTCTGCATGGGCCTCGGACAAGGAGCCTCCAAGCACCGTAAAGTCTTGTGAGAAGACAAACACCAATCGGCCATTGATCATGCCGTAGCCGGTTACAACGCCATCGCCTGGCACGGTTTGATCTGCCATACCAAAATCGGTGCAGCGGTGCTCGACAAACATATCCCACTCTTCAAAGCTGCCTGCGTCCAAGAGTAATTCAATACGCTCACGGGCGGTTAACTTGCCTTTGGCATGCTGTGCCTGAATTCGTTTTTGGCCGCCACCAAGCCGCGCTAACTCACGCTTGGCCTCCAGTTGATGGATGATGTCTTGCATACTGACTCCTTAGAAAGAGGTGTGGCCCAGAGCTTCAAGTAAGCGCCTTGCAGCAACCGAGGGGGCGATGGTTCCGAGATTGACCGCATTGCTCAGTTCGGGTAGCAAAGCCTGAACCGCAGGATTATTCTTAAATGCACTTTTGAGTCCAGCATCGATGCGTTCCCACATCCAGGAGCCTGCCTGCAGTTGGCGCCGGGCAGCCAATCGACCATTGGCGGTTTGCAGTTTCTGAAAACGGAGAATGTGATCCCATAAATCAGTGATGCCAGTTCCATGCAAGGCAGATAAGGGCATGACAATCGGATGCCAATACTCGGCATC
>CAWUTW010000049.1:0-26787 GCA_963925585.1 uncultured Polynucleobacter sp.
ATTAAAGAGGAACTTTGGTCAGCATATCCCGATCGGTGACGCCAGCAGCAACTTCACGCAAAGCTACAACAGTCGCTTTGTCTTTGGCATCGACCCGGGGGGCGTGACCTTGAACCAGCTGGCGCGCACGGTAGGTGGCGGCCAATACCAGCTCAAATCGGTTTGGGATGGTTTTGAGGCAATCTTCTACAGTAATACGAGCCATGCGCTACTCACTTTAAATAGGGATCAATACCCATAGGATAACTGATTAAACCCCAAGGCGCCTTAAAAGAGCGGGGTTGCGAGCCATCATCGGTCCAGATCGCAGGCGACTGGTGGCGATGATTTGCTGCAAATCGAGCAAGGCCTGCTCAAAAACATCATTGATCACAATAAAATTGGCTTCTGCCGCATGCTGAAGCTCAATGTGGGCAGCAGCTAGGCGGCGCTGAATCGTAGTTTCATCATCCTGCCCGCGCTTACGCAGGCGCAACTCGAGGGCATCAATCGATGGCGGAAAAATAAAGATCCACTGAGCCGAGGGAATCAGCTGCCGAATTTGCTGCGCGCCCTGCCAGTCGATTTCTAAAATGACGTCGTTGCCCGCTTGCATTTGCTGCTCAATCCAGGAGCGTGAGGTGCCATAAAAATGGCCATGGACTTCTGCCCACTCTAAAAAGTCACCGCTATCCCGCTGCGCAATGAATGCATCATTACTAACAAAACGGTAGTCTTTGCCCTCGACCTCGCCGCTGCGGGGTTGGCGAGTTGTCGTCGATAAGGACAGCTTTAGACTGGCATCGGCTTGCAGCAAGGCTTGCACTAAAGACGATTTACCAGCGCCTGAAGGCGCGACAATCATTAGCATGCTGCCTTGGTAGGTTTGGGGAGATGGAATCATGGGCTTATTCTAAATTCTGCACTTGCTCGCGCATTTGTTCAATCAGGAGCTTGAGCTCAACCGCGGCGGCAGTGCATTCATCGGATACCGACTTCGAACTCAGGGTATTGGCCTCCCGGTTGAGTTCTTGCATCAAGAAGTCTAAGCGCTTGCCAACCGGTCCTTTGCCTTTAAGCGCAGTCGCAACCGCCTGCAGATGCGTCTTTAGGCGCGCGAATTCCTCAGCCACATCAATCTTCACCGCATACAGCACTACCTCCTGCCGAATGCGGTCAAGAACCTCAGCCGGAACAACACCATTATTTAGCGAGATTTGGCTCGCTAGGGCGTCGGCCAAGCGGGCACTGAGTTTGTCTTGGTATTGCTGAACGTATTCAGGAATGCGGGGCTCGAGGCTCGCAATAATGGCCTGCATTTGCTGGGTAATGGCATGCAGAACTCCCACCAAAGCATTGCCTTCCGCTGCGCGACTCGCCATTAGGGCATCAAGGGCTGCCTTTGCAGCCTCAGCCGTCGCGCCAATCCAGCCTTCCTCTTCGCCTCTAGGCTCGTTCACCACCCCAGGCCAGCGCAAAACGTCAGCCATACGCAGATCACCCGCTTGTGGAAATGTTTTTAGTACCTCGGCTTGGAGTGCCTGCAAAGCAGTTAGGCGCTCTTGATTGAGGGTGCTCGTTGCTTTTGATGGAGCAACCGCGCTGGAATGCGCATTAATGCGCCATGCCGCCCGAAACTCGACTTTGCCGCGGGCCAAGGCCTGAGTGGCCATATCACGCAGTAGGGGCTCAGCCCCCCGGCACTCATCCGGCAAACGAAAGCCCAAATCCAGAAAGCGACTATTGACCGCCCGGCATTCGACCTGCAAATCCGCAACTACCCCTGCGCCCAGGGAAACGGGGCGGGATGCACTGCCATAGCCCGTCATGCTCGATATCATGTGAACATTGTAAATTGCCTTTACCCTTAATTAGGATCAAATTCACCATGAGCACACCCTCCTCCCCGATTCAGCGGCCTAGTCAGCGCAGCCCAAAGCAACTTCGCCCCGTCACGATTACCCGCAGCTTCACCAAGCATGCCGAGGGATCGGTGCTGATTGCCTTTGGCGATACCAAGGTACTTTGCACGGCCAGCATCTTAGAGCGGGTTCCACCTCACAAAAAAGGCTCTGGGGAGGGCTGGGTTACTGCAGAGTACGGCATGTTGCCACGCTCTACCCATACCCGAAGCGATCGAGAAGCGGCCAGGGGTAAGCAAACTGGACGCACCCAAGAAATTCAGCGCCTGATTGGCCGAGCCATGCGCAGCGTATTTAATCTCAGCCTTTTGGGTGAGCGCACCATTCATTTGGATTGCGATGTCCTTCAAGCGGACGGCGGTACGCGTACCGCGGCAATTACGGGCGCCTATGTTGCTGCCCGTGATGCCGTCAATACCTTGCTCGAAAAAGGCGTGATTGCAAAAGACCCGATCATCGATAGCGTTGCTGCGATTTCGGTTGGCATTTATCAAGGTACTCCCGTGCTCGATTTGGATTACGCCGAAGACTCCACCTGCGATACCGATATGAATGTGGTGATGACCGGTAGCGGCGGCATGATTGAATTGCAAGGCACTGCTGAGGGCCCTGCTTTTTCCCGTACGGAATTAGCCGAGCTACTTGATTTGGCAGAGCACGGCATACATGAACTCAGTAAATTACAGCAGGCCGCATTTGCATAACTCCATCACCATTCCTTCGATGCAAAAATTGGTTTTGGCATCGAACAGTGCTGGTAAGGTACGGGAATTCACTGCCCTCTTTGCGCCCCTTGGTATTGCTGTCATTCCGCAGGGCGATTTAGGTATCGCTGCTGCCGAAGAGCCCTACTTCACCTTTGTAGAAAATGCGCTCGCCAAGGCGCGGCATGCGAGCAAGGAAAGTAATTTACCAGCGCTAGCTGATGACTCTGGCATCTGCATCGCCGCATTAGATGGCAAACCGGGAGTGCGCTCAGCGCGCTATGCCGGTCCAGACTCCAGCGATGCCAACAACAATGCAAAAGTAATTGCTGAGCTGCGCGGCATTGCGGATCGCCGCGCCCATTACGTCTGCGCTTTGGTGTTTATTCGGCATGCATTAGACCCTGAGCCCGTTATTGTGCAAACCCAATGGCATGGCGAGTTCATGGATGTGCCCAGAGGTAATGCTGGCTTTGGCTATGACCCGCATTTTTTTATTCCAGCTCTGGGTAAAACCGCAGCCGAATTGGATCCTACCGAAAAAAATAATATCAGCCACCGCGGCCAAGCCTTGCGTCAATTGCTGGCTATTCTTAGTCCGTGAAATCCCCTGATCGCGTGCAGTTAAGCGCCCTGCCACCACTCTCGCTCTACATCCATTTTCCGTGGTGCGAAAAGAAGTGCCCTTACTGCGATTTCAATTCCCATCAAGTCAAGTCCACGGGCTTTGATGAAGATCGCTATATCAAAGCACTCTTACTCGATTTGCAAACCGAGTTGCCACGCGTTTGGGGCCGTAAGGTTCACACCATTTTTATTGGTGGAGGGACGCCCAGCTTGCTCTCAGTCAAAGGAATGAGTCAACTGCTGTCTTCGGTGCGTAGCCTAATACCACTGGAGGCCGATGCTGAAATCACCATGGAAGCCAATCCCGGATCGGTCGAGGCCGATAAATTAGCGGGCTTTGCCGACTGCGGCATTAATCGCGTCTCGCTCGGTATTCAGAGCTTTAAGGATGGGCACCTCAAGGCCTTAGGCAGAATTCACAGTGGTGACGAAGCAAAGCGTGCCATCGATATTGCATCTCGCTACATTGAGTCCATCAACCTCGATTTAATGTACGCCTTACCAGAACAAAGCTTGGATGATGCAGCAGCCGATATCACGACTGCGCTGTCATTTGGCACTCCACACTTGTCGATGTACCACCTCACACTGGAGCCTAATACGCTATTTGCTGCGCACCCACCCACGCTGCCAAGTGAAGACATTAGCGATGCGATGTTTGAACAGAACCTAACGATGCTGGGTGCCGCCGGTTATGAACGCTATGAGGTCTCTGCGTATTGCAAGCCCCACCGAGAATGCAAACACAATCTCAACTACTGGCGTTTTGGTGATTACATTGGCATTGGTGCCGGCGCCCACGGTAAGATCTCCTTACCCGATCACATTACTCGCCAAGTACGTGAGCGCCATCCAGAAACCTATATGCAGCAGATGGAAGTGGGCGGTAATGCCTTAATCGAATCCAAAATTGTCGCACCCAGTGATCTTCCTTTTGAATTCATGCTCAATGCCCTTCGCTTAAGCCAAGGGGTTAGCACGATCAGCTTTAGTGAACGCACCGGTTTACCGCTGCACGCAATCGCATCGGCACTGGAGATAGCAAGCAAAAAAGGCTTGCTCGATGAAAATCCCGCCGTATTGCGACCCACTGCACTGGGCTTGCGTTACCTGAATGACTTGCAAGCACTTTTTTTATAAGGCAAAGAAATCCATGCGTATCGCACACCCTATTTTTATTTCTCTAATGGCAGCTATTCTTGCCGGCTGCGGCACTTCCGCCTATGATCTGCGTGCGTACACCCAGTCAGATGGCTTAGTTGGTGTGCATACCATTCAAAAAGCCAAGGAAAGTGAAACGCAGGCGGTTGCTGAAGCCGAGTGCAAGAAAAAGGGCAAGCGCCGTGCGGTGTTTGTGGAATCGCGCACTACCGTGAATGACCGCTTTCCGATCACCAACCTTTATATGTGCAGAGACTAGGTTGCTCTAACGCAATCTATTTCTAACTGCTTTGGTAATGGTTGGCGGAAGCTGTGAGATTCGAACTCACGGAGGACTTTCATCCTCGCCAGTTTTCAAGACTGGTGCATTCAACCGCTCTGCCAAGCTTCCTTTTTGTTTCGCCCTCAATTATAAGGAAGTTCATGGGCTTGGCTTAATGTGCCTTTCTTAGGCAGATTCCGCCCGTATTAGGCCATGGAGGTGCTTGGCAATCGCCAAGGATGAGGTTAGGCCTGGCGACTCAAAACCATAGAGGTTATATAGCCCTGCTAGCCCATGCGTGCTCGGGCAATCAAACACGAAATCGCCTGCGGGTGCACCTAGCGGAACAATCTTGGCACGCACACCCGAATAGTCTGGCATCAGCGCTCCATCTTTGAGGCCAGGCCAATAGCGCCGTACCGCTGCATAAAAACCATCGCCACGCCGTGGGTCAACCGAGTAATCCACTTCTGTTTCGCCTGCAATATCGAGCCACTCTACATCGGGGCCGAATTTGGCTTGACCCGCCATATCGAGGGTCAAGTGAACGCCCAAACCGCCGGGCTCGGGTATGGGGTAAATCAAGTGCTGAAATGGCGATTTACCACTCAAAGAAAAGTAATTGCCTTTTGCAAAATAAGCGCGTGGAATATGCACGGGATCGAGCCCCTCAATCGCTGCAGCGACTTTGGGCGCACTCATACCAGCACAGTTAATTAAGAGCGTGGTCTCAATTTGCATCGCTTCTTGTCCACCAATCTCCAGCCGAAATCCGCCACCGGCAAGAGCAGTAGCACGTAATAAGGGCGACTGATAGGCAACCATGCCCCCTGCATCTTCAAAGCCGCCCAAAAGCGATAACATGTAACCGTGGCTATCGACAATGCCAGTGGATTTCGAATGCAATGCAGCTGCGCATTGCAACTGCGGCTCTAAAGCAATCGCTTCTTTGGCGCTAATCATCGAAATGCCCGGCACGTCATTTTCTTGTGCGCGGTGCTGCAGCGCTCGCAGATCATCCAACTGACTATCGTCTGCGGCCACAATCAATTTGCCGTATTGCTGGGTGCCTACTTGGTGGCTACGGCAATATTCGTAGAGCATACGATTACCAGCAACGCACAAGCGCGCCTTTAATGAGTTTTTCGGGTAATAAATACCAGCATGAATGACTTCGCTGTTGCGGGCACTGCTAATAGTGCCAAAGGCAGGCTCACGCTCGAGCAAAATGGTCTCTTTACCTTGCAATGCCATTTCTCGGGCAATGACCAAACCCACTACGCCTGCGCCGATCACGACGCAATCCAACCGCTCCATTGCTTTTCCTAACTCGATTTGAGATATGTCTCTCTTTTTATGGCTTAAATCGTACCATTTTCAAGGATTTAGCGAATTTCCTTACCCTTCTTGATAAAATCTGCAAATGCCTTCACAGCCCAGTTTGACCCCTCAAAGCAGCCATGCTGCAGTCAATGTACTGCTCGATACGGCCTACCAAGGGATTGATGCCCCAACGTGGGCCAAGTTGTTTGTAGATGCGCGCCAATCCAAGCTCGAGGAGTATATTGCCGATCTGTTTGCAGGCAAACACATCAATGTCAGCGAAAATCGCCCTGCCTTGCATTCGGCCTTGCGTAATCTGCAAAAAACCCCGGTGTTGATTGACGGCAAAGACGTGATGCCAGCGGTTGCCGCCGTATGGTCCCGCATCGAGGCCCTTTGCTCGCAGTGGACTGGTGTGACCGATGTGATTCACATTGGTATTGGTGGCTCCGACTTTGGGCCCCGCCTGGCCATCGAGGCGCTGGCGCATGTACCTGGCATTAGCAGTCGCGGCATGCGCATGCATTTCTTGGCCAATATTGATACGGCTGAGTTGGCCCGTATTGCAACCCGCGCACAAGCCAAGAGCACGCGCGTGATTATTGTTTCCAAGTCATTCACGACGCTTGAGACCACCATGAATGCTAAAGCGGTGGTAGCTTGGCTAAAAGAAAGTGGCTGCAGCCCAAGCGACATTGCTGGCGCTTTGTATGCGGTGACTGCCAATGTACCGGCTGCCAGTGCATTTGGTATTGCCGAACAGAACATCTTCCCATTTTGGGATTGGGTTGGCGGCCGCTATTCTGTTTGGTCTGCAGTCGGCTTGCCGATTGCCTTGCAGTACGGTTTTGAGACCTTTCAAGAATTCCTAGCCGGTGCCGAGGCGATGGACTTGCATTTTAAGAATGCACCGCTCGAGGAGAATTTACCGGTCATCATGGCCTTAGCATTACTCCATCAGCAAAAGACCCATGGCATTCACTCGTATGCGGCCATTCCCTACGCCGATGCCTTGGACTGGTTTCCAAAATGGTTGCAGCAGCTCGATATGGAAAGCAATGGCAAGAGTGTCGATCGTGATGGCAAGCCGGTACAGTTTTCATCACCGGTGGTATTTGGTAGCGCAGGTAGCAATGCACAGCACTCTTACTTTCAGATGCTGCACCAAGGTACTGAAATCATTCCGATTGACTTTATTGCGGTACGCGAGCCAATGAGCGATCGCCCGGAAGCCGTGGCCCACCACCGCATCTTGCTCTCGAACTGCTTAGCACAAGCGCAGGCCTTAGCTAACGGTAAAGGGGCGAGTAATCCCAATGACGTTTACCCCGGTCAGCGCCCAAGCAATTTACTGTTGCTTCCCAAGCTCAACGCCTTTTATTTGGGTGCCCTACTCGCCTTATACGAGAGCCGCGCCGCTAGCCTTGGCGCACTCTGGAACATCAATAGCTTTGATCAGCCCGGCGTGGAATACGGTAAGGTCTTAGCCAAGCCGATTGAGAAAGCCCTAGCAAGCCATGCAAACGACATTGTTGCTAGCGAACACATCGATGCCGTGACGGCTGCGCGCATTAATTTATTGAATTCATAAATCGACTGACTAAATTAAAGCAAGCATGACTAAAGTCTCATCTACTACCCTGAATCGCCATCAACCTGATCTAAAAATCAAATCCGATACAGTTCAAACAATCGGTTTACTTGAAAAATTGCAATCCTTTGACCCAGCATTGCATGGCGGCGAGTTATTAATAGATGCGCCGATAGGCTTTGAACTTATTCATCTCCCCAAAAGCCCAAACATTTAACTTTTATTTGTTTTTTTAGGACTTAACCGTGAAACTCTCCCCTTCTATATTTAAAGCCTACGATATTCGCGGCATTATTGATAAAACCTTAAATGCCGATGTGGCGCGCTTGATTGGTCAAGCATTTGGTAGTGAGATGCGTGCGATTGGTGAAGACGTCATCGTGATTGGTCGTGATGGTCGCCTCTCAGGCCCAGAATTAATTGAGGCCCTAACCGAGGGCCTGCTGTCTACAGGCGTGGATGTGATTGATTTAGGCATGGTGGCAACGCCGATGGTCTACTTTGCGGCAAACCATGTACTTAATGGTAGAAGCCCCAAATCCGGAATCATGATCACCGGCAGCCATAACCCACCCAACTACAACGGCTTTAAGATGGTTTTGAGCACTGCTGCTATTTATGGCGAGCAAATTCAAGGTCTGTACAAACGCATTGAAGCAAAGCAATTTGCTACAGGCCAAGGAAAGCGCAGCACCTTTGATATTTGCCCCATGTATCTCGAGCGCATTATCAGTGATGTCAAACTAGCCCGCCCCATGAAAATCGCCATCGATTGCGGCAATGGCGTCGGCGGCGCCTTTGCTGGCAAACTTTTTAGGGCCTTAGGCTGTGAAGTGGAAGAACTGTTTTGTGAGGTGGATGGGCATTTTCCGAACCACCACCCGGACCCCGCCCACATTGAGAACCTACAAGACTTAATTAACAATGTGCGCAGCACCGACAACGAACTCGGCCTAGCATTTGATGGCGACGCCGATCGACTGGGCGTAGTAACCAAAGACGGGCAAGTGATTTTTCCTGATCGGCAAATGATGCTGTTTGCCAAAGATGTTTTATCGCGCAATCCCGGTGGGCAGATTATTTATGACGTCAAATGCACCCGCAATTTAGCTAGCTGGATTACGCAGCACGGTGGTGAGCCCCTGATGTGGAAAACCGGCCATTCCTTAGTGAAGGCCAAACTCAAAGAAACGGGCGCCCCACTCGCAGGAGAAATGAGCGGACATATTTTCTTTAAAGACCGCTGGTTTGGGTTTGATGATGGTCTTTATACCGGCGCGCGTTTATTGGAAATTCTGAGTAAAGAAACGAACCCCAGCGATACCCTTAATCAATTACCCAATGCCATTTGCACCCCTGAATTGCAACTGCCTTGCGCCGAAGGGGAGCCCTTCACGATTCTGGAAAACATCAAAGCCAATGCCCGCTTTGCAACATCGGTATCTATCAATACCATCGATGGTGTTCGGGTCGAGTACGCGGATGGCTTTGGTTTGGCGCGGCCCTCGAATACGACGCCAGTAGTAGTGATGCGCTTTGAGGCTGATAGCGATGCAGCGATCGCGCGCATTCAGGCGGAGTTTAAGACTGCTCTATTGGCAGCCAAGCCTGATGCAAAACTTCCCTTCTAAAGAATCAATTTAGATAAAAGGATTACCGGACTGCCCGCATGCCTTCAAAAGTATTATCAAATGCTGAAAAGCCAGCCCAAACAGGGTAGTATTTCGTATGAATTCAGCTCCAGAATCACCGATTTCCTTCGATTACCCCCAGCAAAATGCGGCGGGCGCCACCTGCGTAGCCCAAGCCTGGGCCAAAGTGCCAGCCCACCTGCCTGCCGCTGAAAAGGCTCAGGTCATTGCCCGCATTAAGCAGCTCTTGATTGAGAAAGACGCTGTTTTGGTAGCGCACTACTATGTGGATGGGGATATTCAGGACCTCGCCATGCAAACTGGCGGCTTTGTTTCCGACTCGCTAGAAATGGCACGCTTTGGCAAAAATCACCCAGCTCGCAATTTAATTGTTTCGGGCGTGCGCTTCATGGGCGAGACCGCCAAAATCCTCAGCCCAGAAAAGCGGGTCTTCATGCCCGACTTAGAGGCCACTTGCTCCCTTGACCTCGGCTGCGATGAAAAAGACTTTGCGCAATTTCGGGCATTGCATCCCGACCGCGTTGTAGTGGTGTATGCCAATACCAGCGCTGCGGTCAAAGCCCAAGCCGACTGGATGGTCACCAGCTCATGTGCTCTTGCCATCGTGCATCAACTCAAAGTGCAAGGTAAAAAAATCCTGTGGGCACCCGATCGCCACTTGGGCAGGTACATTCAAGAGCAAACTGGAGCTGACATGCTGCTGTGGAACGGCGCCTGCATCGTCCACGATGAATTCAAGGGCGAAGAGTTGGCGCTGCTGCGTGCAAAGCATCCCCATGCACAGGTTCTAGTCCACCCTGAATCACCCCAAAGCGTAGTGGATCAAGCCGACGTGGTCGGCTCGACCTCGGCCATGATTAAAGCCGTAGTCGATGGTAGCGCTACCGAGTACATCATTGCCACCGATAAGGGTATCTTGCACCGCATGCAGCAGCTTGCTCCCAACAAGACTTTAATTGAAGCACCAACCGCGGGCGACAGCGCAACCTGCAAGAGCTGCGCGCACTGCCCTTGGATGGCCATGAACAGCCTCACGGATATTTTGCATTGCCTCGAACACGAAAGCGGTGAGGTCTTTGTAGCAGAGCCCACGCGCCAAGAAGCACTCGATTGCATTGAGCGGATGCTGACCTTCACTAAAGAGCATCCCGATTTATTAGCCAAAGCACAGCATGGCTTTGTGAAGAACATTGGCGTGGCATAAATTACGGCATCAGCAATGAAAAGCATTACCACCCAAAACGAAACCCTAGAAGCAGCGCGTACACGCAATATCGCCGATGCCCTAGCAGAAGATATTGGTACTGGCGACTGGACTGCCCAATTGGTACCAGCAAACAAAACAGCCCATGCCAAGCTCATCGTGCGCCAAAGTGCAGTCCTGTGCGGTATCGATTGGTTTAAGGGAGTCATCAAAGCGCTAGACCCAAAAGCGGTGATTGCATGGCAGTACGCCGAGGGCGATACCATGCGGGCAGACAGTACTGTCTGCACTATTGATGCGGATGCACGGGCCCTGCTATCAGCAGAGCGTCCCGCGATGAACTTTTTACAAACTTTATCGTGGACGGCGACCAGCGCCCGAGCCCACGTCGATGCGATTGCAGGCGCAAGCCCCAATCCCAAGGGCTGCGTTATTTTAGATACGCGCAAAACCATTCCGGGTCTCCGCCAAGCGCAAAAATACGCCGTCCGTATTGGTGGTGGCCACAACCAACGCCTTGCCCTATGGCATGGCATTCTGATTAAAGAGAATCACATTGCTGCAGCGGGAAGTATCACGGCAGCACTCAAGGCAGCACAGGGACTTAATGCAGGCGTGGATATTCAGGTGGAAGTTGAAAACCAAGCGGAGTTAGAAGAAGCCCTTGCTGCTGGAGCAAAAAGTATCTTAATTGATAACTTCACTACCGATCAAATGAAAGCAGCCGTTGCCTTTACACACGGCCGCGCTTTACTGGAGGCATCGGGCGGTGTGAACTTAGATCAACTGCGCGCAATTGCCGAAACAGGTGTTGATCGGATCTCGATTGGCAAACTTACTAAAGATGTCAGCGCGGTTGATTACTCGATGCGGATTCTATAGTCGTAACTAAGTTGTTATTTTGATACAGGCTTAACGCCCGATCTAGGCGTCAAGATAGTCGGGTAAGACACCGCCCAGGTCTCAGGGTAATCGCGGCTGTAATGCAACCCTCTACTCTCACGACGCAATAAGGCAGAGCGCACAATCAGTTCGGCGCACTCCAGTAAGTTACGCAGCTCAATTAAGTCGCGTGTCACCCTAAAGTTGCTGTAGTACTCCTGTACTTCATTGCGTAAGAGCTCAATGCGATGCAATGCCCGCTCGAGGCGCCGGTTGGTACGCACAATACCGACGTAGTTCCACATGAGCGAGCGCAGCTCATCCCAGTTGTGCGCAATGACTACCTGCTCATCGGCATCCTCGACTTGGCTCTCATCCCAGAGAGGCAAGTTTGGTAGTTGGGGTGTCTCTGCTGTGGCAATATCGCGCGCAGCAGCTTTACCGATTACTACACACTCCAGCAGTGAATTGCTCGCTAAACGATTGGCGCCATGTAATCCGGTGTAGGTTGCCTCGCCCACCGCATAAAGTCCGGGTAAATCGGTTTTGCCATGCAAGTCCGTGACCACCCCACCGCAGGCATAGTGCGCTGCGGGTACCACGGGTATGGGCTCTTTCGTGATATCCAAACCCAGGCTTAAGCAGCGCGCATAGATCATCGGGAAATGCTCCTTGATGAAAGCTTCACCTAGATGCGTTGCATCAAGGTTAACAAAATCGATGCCATGTTTTTTCATTTCAAAATCAATGGCGCGGGCTACGATGTCGCGCGGCGCCAACTCATTGCGTTTATCGTGCTCCGGCATAAAGCGCGTTCCATCCGGCAGCTTCAACAAGCCGCCCTCGCCGCGCAGGGCTTCTGTAATTAGGAAGGTGCGGTCACTGGGGTGATACAAACACGTTGGATGAAATTGAATGAACTCCATATTGCCCACGCGGCAACCCGCACGCCAGGCCATGGCAATGCCATCACCGGTAGCGGTATCGGGGTTGCTGGTATAGCGGTAAACTTTACCAACACCGCCCGTTGCCAATACAACTGACTTTGCCGCAATGGTTTCAACGTGATTGGTTTTGATATTTAGCGCATAGACGCCGTAGCAGCGGTTGGGGCGATTGCGCTTTTCTTTAGCGCCAAGGTGGCGATTAGTGATGAGATCCAGCGCAATCCACTGTTCCAAAATGGTGATATTAGGATTAGCGCGAGCATGGTCTAACAAAACCTCATGAATCGCCTTACCGGTGGCATCGGCAGCATGGGCAATCCGGCGTTGACTATGTCCACCCTCCCGCGTGAGGTGCAAACCCATCGGGCCATCTTTATCGGTTGTAAAGGGCACCCCTTGATCGACCAGCCACTGAATCGCTGCGGTACTTTCTTCCGCAATGTAACGCGCAGTCGATTCCACCACCAAACCGGCTCCCGCATTCAGGGTGTCGCTCACATGGGCATCAATGCTGTCATGTTCTTTATCGACTACCCCGACAATGCCGCCCTGCGCCCAAGCAGTAGCCGATTCGGCAAGGCCACGCTTGGCCATCAATACTACTTTTTGCGTCTTGGCCAAATCCAGAGCGACCGTTAGGCCCGCTAAGCCCGCGCCAATGATGAGGACGGGTAAGTCGGTCATGGCAGTAGGGCTAGTCGCATCGGTTGATTTAATTGGTGTGGACATGATCCTATTCTAATGAGTAATTACTCTTATCACTTTTGTCGTCTAGCGCAAGAAGGCAATCTGTAATAAAAGCAGCGGGAAGATCTGGGTTCAAAATAGCGGTGCGTCCGAGCTTTGCCCAAAACTGAATCTGTTCTGCAGGTGATCTGCCCTGTTTCTCTGCCTCGATTAAGGCCTCGTTATAAAACTGCTGATCAACGCTTACCGATACTGACATACTCTTTCTCCCCTGACAGTACATTTTCCTGTAAATACCATCCAAGGATCAAAAGAAAAAGGCCTCGCTATTAACGAGGCCTTTGATCTGACTTTCTAGCTTTCACTAGCTAATTTGCGAAAGCTAACTGGTCACGCTGGGACTGCCGCTTTGCCTTTGGGGTCATTGGTGCCATACCCAATTTCCTTAGCTGCCTGACCGCCCTTCGTTAGCTTCACAGCGCAATATTTGAACTCCGGGATCTTGCCAACCGGATCCAGCGCTGCATTTGTAATGAGGTTGGCAGCCGCTTCGTAGTAGGCAAATGGAATAAAGATCACACCGCGTGGCGTGCCATCATCCCGGCGTACATGAATACCCACCTCGCCGCGGCGTGATGCAACAGTGATGACATCACCTGCCGTTACGCCTAACTGCGTCATATCAGCGCCATTCATGGAAACAGTCGCTAATGGCTCAATCGCATCAAGTACCGTAGCACGGCGCGTCATACTACCGGTATGCCAATGCTCGAGCTGTCGACCGGTAATCAGTACAAATGGATACTCGCTATCGGGACGCTCATTTGCTGGAATGATATCGGCAGGAACCAATTTCACTTTGCCATCCAGGGTTGGAAAATGATCATCAAATACGATCGGACGACCAGGATCTTCTTCGGATAGGCAAGGATAGGTTACGCTGGATTCTCTTTCAAGGCGCTCCCATGTAATTCCGTTGATCGCACCATGCATTGCTTGACGCATTTCCTCATAGACTGCTGCCACACCCGCTTCAGGGCCTGTGTAGTTCCAGCTCAATCCCATGCGCTTAGCGATTTCTTGAATGATCCACAAATCGGGCTTGGCATCGCCTGGTGGATTGACGGCGCGCTTACCCATCTGCACCATTCGATCGGTATTGCTGACCGTACCGGCCTTCTCGGGCCAAGCACTCGCAGGCAAGACTACGTCTGCCAACAGCGCAGTTTCCGTCATGAAAATATCCTGCACCACCAAATGCTCGAGGGATGCCAATGCATGACGGGCGTGATTCAGATCGGGATCGCTCATCGCGGGGTTTTCTCCCTCGACGTACATGCCGCGAATCTTATGGGGGTCGCTATCCGGCGCTGTAATCTTGTGCATAATCTCAACCACCGTATAGCCAGGCATCTTATCCAGCGTAGTACCCCAGAAATTCTCAAACCAGGCGTGAGCACCGTCGTTATCAACCCGCTGGTAATTGGGGAACATCATGGGAATCAATCCGGCGTCACTCGCACCCTGCACGTTATTTTGGCCGCGCAGGGGATGCAAGCCAGAGCCGGGCTTACCAATTTGACCGGTAATGCTCACGAGCGCAATTAAGCAACGGGCATTGTCGGTGCCGTGAACGTGTTGACTGACGCCCATACCCCACAAAATCATCGCCGACTTGGTAGTAGCAAACTCACGCGCAACCTCACGTAAGGTTTCTGCCGGAATACCGCAAATCGGTGCCATCGCTTCCGGGCTATAGCCCTTAATATTTTCTTTTAAGGCTTCAAAGTTGTTCGCACGATCCCGAATAAACTTCTCATCGCACAAACCCTCTTCGATGACGGTGTAAATCATGGCATTAAGCATTGCTACATCGGTATCGGGCTTGAACTGCATCGTGCGCCAAGCATGTTTACCCATGTCGGTCATGCGCGGATCGCAGAGCACAATCTTGGTGCCATTCTTGGCGGCGTTTTTAAACCACGTTGCTGCCACCGGATGGTTTGCAGTCGGGTTCGATCCAATCAATAGAAGCAGGCTGGAATGCTCCACATCGTTCACCTGATTACTCACCGCGCCCGAACCGACGCCCTCGAGCAATGCAGCTACGCTGGATGCATGGCATAAGCGGGTGCAATGGTCGACGTTATTGCTACCAAAGCCAGTACGAACCAGTTTTTGAAATAAATAGGCTTCTTCATTACTGCCTTTGGCTGAACCAAAGCCCGCCAATACCTTGTTCCCGTATTGGTCTTTGAGTTTTTTGAGGCCGCCGCCAGCAAACTCCAACGCCTCTTCCCAGCTAGCCTCGCGGAAAATACTCGACCAGTCTTGCGGGTTCTGAATCGCATGCTCGTCTTTTGCTACGCCTGGTTTCCGAATCAAAGGCTTGGTTAAGCGCTGTGGATTGTGGATGTAATCCATACCAAAGCGGCCCTTGACGCAGAGGCGATTGTGATTTGCTGGGCCGTCGCGGCCATCCACGCTGACAATCTTTTCGTCTTTGACGTTATAGGTAATTTGGCAACCGACGCCGCAGAATGGGCAGACCGAATCCACCTTGCGATCCACGGTTTGCGAACCAATCAAGCCTTTGGGCATTAATGCACCCGTTGGGCAAGCCTGAACGCACTCACCGCAGGCTACGCAGGTGCTCTCGCCCATCGGATCGCTCAAATCAAATACGATCTCGCTGTGCGCACCGCGCATTGCGTAACCGATCACGTCGTTGACTTGCTCTTCACGGCAAGCACGCACGCAGCGATTACATTGTATGCAGGCGTCTAAATTGACCGCCATTGCTGGATGCGATACATCCGCCGCCGGTTGTTTACGACGCAGCGCCTTTAGTTCTGGTCGAACGTGAACATCGAGGCGCGTAGCCCAAGTGCTCAGCTCGCCGTGTTGTTGTTGGCGCTGTTCTTCGTCGCTGTCTCCTACCCACTTATACCCTTCATCTGGCATGTCCGATAACAACATTTCCAGTACTAATTTTTGACTCTTGAGTGCGCGCTCGCTATTGGCTTTGACATCCATACCCGGCGTCGCACTACGGCAGCAGCTGGGCGCTAAGGTGCGCTCACCGTTGATCTCAACAACGCACGCACGGCAATTACCATCGGCGCGATAGCCGTCTTTAAAACACAAATGGGGAATATCCACTCCATGGCGTTTAGCCGCCTTCAGAATGGTTTCACCCTCATAGGAAACAATCGTCTTGCCATCAAGCTTGAACTCAACCGTTTGCAACTGGAGTTCGTTTTTATTTACAGGGGCGTTCATTTAAGCGACCTCTTCTGGGAAGTACTTCGCAATGCAGCGAATCGGATTAGGGGCTGCTTGACCAAGACCGCAAATCGAGGCATCAACCATCACGACAGCTAGATCTTCTAAGGTGGACTTATCCCATGATTTAGCTTGCATGAGCTCTGCTGCCTTGCTGGTACCAACACGGCATGGCGTACATTGACCACAACTCTCGTGCTCAAAAAAGTGCATGACGTTCAAAGCTGCATCGCGCGCTTTGTCTTTATCGCTAAAGACCATGACTGCGGCAGAGCCAATGAAACAACCGTAGGGCTGCAAGGTATCAAAGTCCAGTGGAATAGTATTTAGGGTGGCAGGCAAAATACCGCCCGAGGCGCCGCCGGGCAAATAGCCATAAAAGCGGTGGCCGTCTTGCATACCACCGCAGTATTCATCAATCAGTTCCTGAATGGTGATGCCGGCCGGGGCCAATTTGACACCAGGCAACTTCACGCGGCCGCTAACGCTAAAGCTGCGCAGCCCTTTGCGATCATGGCGACCGAAGTTACTGAACCACTGCGGTCCGCGTTGCACAATGTCGCGCACCCAATACAGGGTCTCAAAGTTATGTTCTAAGGTTGGACGGCCAAACAAACCCACTTGCGCAATGTACGGTGGGCGCATGCGGGGTTCGCCGCGCTTGCCTTCAATGCTCTCGATCATGGCGGACTCTTCACCGCAAATGTAGGCACCCGCACCGCGGCGCAGTTCAATCAAGGGCAACTTAAATGGGGGATTGGCTTGGAGCTTGGCGATTTCACGCTCAAGGAGCTCGCGGCAGCCGTGGTACTCATCGCGCAAGTAGATGTAGCAAGCATCAATCCCAACCACGCTTGCAGCAATCAGCAAGCCTTCTAAGAAACGATGCGGATCGCGCTCCAAATACGTGCGGTCCTTAAATGTGCCAGGCTCACCTTCATCAATATTGACGGCCATAAGCTTGGGCGCAACTTGATCGCGTACGATTCGCCACTTGCGTCCTGCTGGAAAGCCTGCGCCACCTAAACCACGTAGACCCGAATCTTCCATTGCTTTTAAAACAGCTTCGCCATCGCGTTTGCCACTGGCAAGCTCTGCAGCCAAGGCGTAACCACCTTTGGCGCGGTAGATTTCATAGCCAACGTAATCGGGCGATACAGCTTGATCAGGGCCTTGGGGCGATACACCTTTTTCTGCTAAATCGGCTGGCTCGAAGTTACCGCTATCGCTCGCGAGTGGATGCGATACCTGTTGGTTGGCCACCGCTGCCGCAACCGTTTCCGCAGTCGCGAATAAAACCGGGTATTGGTGCACTACCGCTACTGGCGCCTGTTCACAGCGGCCGACGCACGGCGCAGGAATCACCTTGACTTTTGGATTACCTAAGATTGCAGGCAAACGGCTTAAGAGTGTTTTTGCACCAGCGAGTTCACACGACAGGCCATCGCACACACGTACCGTGATGTCTGCAACCGGATCATCGCCGCGGACCACTTCAAAGTGGTGATAGAAAGTGGCCACTTCATAGACCTCTGCCATCGGCAAATTCATTTCTTTTGCGAGGGCAACCATATGGCGATCATGCAGTGCACGGTAAGCGTCATTTAATTTGTGTAAGTGTTCGATCAAGAGATCACGGCGGTGCGGCGCCTCACCGATCAACTGGCGCACTTCTGCAATCGATGCATCGTCGGCTTGACGGCCCTTTAACTTGCTTTTGCGCCGAATGGTTTCCCGTAAATCATTGACCGTCGCAAGTGCAACAGCTTCGACCGCTTTGGATGGCTTGGGGTGATTCATAGTTTGATCTCTAATTTCGGTTGAAAATAGCCCTGCGCGCTCGCAAAGCCATTTCGTTTGCATGATTTTGGTTGATTTATAAGATCTAGTCCTTGACGGCGCTCAAGAGCCTTTTGTGGGGGTAATAATACGGGTTTACCCTAATTATGGTAAATGGCAAGGACTTAGATCAGACCAGTCTTTGGCGTCAAATCGGATGGGCGGCTGTAGTCCATGTTGCGCTCACGTACGCGTGCCCGAAAGCAGTCCTCGTAGCCAGCACTGCCGATGCTCCAACCGATGGAGGTGCAATCGTCGCGGGCTGCTGACTCCACCGTACCGCAGGCACTTAAGCCAAGGGTGACCAAGGCAAGGAGGGAAAGACGTGCAAAGATGGATGGATTCATGTGGGGAAGTCTATCACCCCTAGAGCTGCTTTGGCCTACTTTGCGCCCACGGCAATGTCGAGTGGAATGCCCTATAAAGACACTAAACTATCAAACACCGGCAGAACGTTTTGCCCTAACTGTTGCATCGACGGGTTGAAATCAAGACCGAAAGCAGACCATCGGATCCAAAAGAAAAGCCACCCCGAAGGATGGCTTTGGTAACGCTTTTGGTAACAAGGGCGTTGTATCTCTACAAACCCTTGAAATACCTATTGACATGGCGGAGAGGGCGGGATTCGAACCCGCGGTAGGTTTAACCCTACGCACGCTTTCCAGGCGTGTGACTTAAACCGCTCATCCACCTCTCCGGAATATTGGATTATACGACCCCACGATTAAGCAACCTGTTAAATATTGTCTTGATTGCGTAAGTTTTACCGCGTTACAATAGCGTTATCGCCCTAGAGGTCTTGGCTGTACTTTGTAAAGTTGTTGTTGTTGAAAAGCCCGCTTGCGCGGGCTTTTCTTTTTGGGGCTTTGATGCAACAGAACTGTGTGCTTACAGCGCCTGCTTCAGTTGATCCAAAATGGCTGGGTTCTCCAAGGTCGAGGTATCTTGTGTCACTTCCTCGCCTTTGGCAATCACACGCAACAAGCGGCGCATGATCTTGCCCGAGCGGGTCTTCGGCAAATTGTCACCAAAGCGTACGTCTTTGGGTTTTGCGATCGGGCCAATTTCTTTAGCGACCCAATTACGTAACTCCAAAGCCAGCTTCTTGGCTTCATCACCGGTAGGACGACCGCCTTTAAGCACCACGAAAGCGCAGATGGCTTCGCCCGTCATCTCATCGGGACGACCAACAACAGCAGCCTCGGCAACCAGTGGATTCGCAACCAAGCAGGATTCAATTTCCATCGTGCCCATGCGGTGGCCTGATACGTTCAGCACGTCATCAATGCGGCCGGTGATCGTGAAGTAGCCAGTGTCTTTATTGCGAATCGCACCATCGCCTGCAAGGTACAAAGTGCCGCCCAACTCTTCTGGAAAGTAGGCTTTCACGAAGCGATCGTTGTCACCCCAAATGGTGCGAATCATCGAAGGCCATGGGCGTTTTACAACCAAGATACCGCCACTGCCGTTCGGTACGTCATGCCCTGCTTCGTCCACAATCGCTGCCATGATACCGGGCAGTGGCAAGGTGCATGAGCCTGGAACCATCGGCGTAGCGCCTGGCAATGGGGAAATCATGTGTCCACCGGTTTCGGTTTGCCAGAAGGTATCGGTAATCGGGCAGCGCGAGCCGCCGATGTTCTCGTAGTACCACATCCAGGCTTCTGGATTAATGGGCTCACCAACGGAACCCAACAGACGCAAAGATGACAAATCGTATTTCTTCGGATGAACGGACTCATCGACGCTGGCTGCTTTGATTAATGAACGAATCGCAGTCGGTGCGGTGTAGAAAATCGTTGCCTTGTGTTTTTGAATGGTGTCCCAAAAACGACCTGCATTCGGATAGGTTGGCACACCTTCAAACACAATCTCCGTGCAACCCACAGCAAGCGGGCCATAGGTAATGTAGGAGTGTCCTGTAACCCAACCAATGTCCGCGGTACACCAGAAGACATCGCTGGGCTTAATGTCAAAGGTCCACTTCATGGTCAAAATGGCCCAGAGCAAATAGCCACCGGTCGAGTGCTGCACACCCTTTGGTTTGCCGGTCGAACCGGATGTGTACAAGACGAACAAGGGGTGCTCAGCGCTGACCCACTCTGGTTCACAGGTTTTGGCCTCGCCGGCTACAGCCTCATGCATCCAAGAATCGCGCCCTGCTGTCATCGCAATATTGCCACCCGTGCGTTTATACACAATGACATTCTTGACTTTTTCGCAGTCGCCTAAGGCGAGCGCCTCATCCACAATGACTTTTAATGGCAAGGCTTTACCGCCGCGCATTTGCTCGTCGGCCGTAATGACCGCAATCGCGCCAACGTCGACGATGCGCTCCTGCAAAGATTTTGCTGAAAAGCCGCCGAACACAACCGAATGGGTTGCGCCAATGCGAGCGCATGCTTGCATAGCAACGACGCCCTCGATCGACATTGACATGTAAATAATGACGCGATCGCCAGACTTGATGCCCATCTTGCGCATCGCGTTCGCAAACTGGCATACACGTGCGTGCAAATCGCTGTACGTAACGTTTGTTACTTTGCCGTCATCGGCCTCAAAAATAATCGCAGTTTTTTGGGCGTTGCCATTTTCTAAATTGCGATCTAGGCAGTTATAGGAGGCATTGGTTAAACCATCTTCAAACCATTTATAGAATGGTGGATTTGTCTCATCCAACACTTTAGTAAAGGGCTTTTTCCAATAGAGGTTTTCACGGGCGAGGCGCGCCCAAAATCCCTCGTAATCTTTTTCCGCCTCTGCACAGAGTGCTTTGTAGGCATCCATTCCAGGCACAGCAGCATTTTTAACAAAATCACTGGGGGGATTAAAAATCCGATTTTCATGCAATAACTGTTCCATGCTGTCCTAGCCTCTATATAGATAACAATAACTACTGAGCTGCAAAATCCATGCAGAATAGTGTAATTCCACTCTGTTTCACCTCAAGATAAGGTAATTTTAGGGTCAATTGCTCTATGGCAAACCCTTAAAATGGTGAAATCCATTTAATTTGATGAAATTTATGACAAATATTAAACAAGAAGACCTGATCCAAAGCGTTGCTGACGCCTTCCAATACATCTCCTATTACCACCCCGCTGATTTCATTCGGGCGATGGGCAAGGCCTATGAACTGGAAAAAGGCGAAGCCGCAAAAGACGCGATTGCGCAGATATTGACGAATAGCCGGATGTGTGCCGAAGGGCATCGCCCGCTCTGCCAAGACACCGGCATTGCCGTGGTCTTCTTAAAAGTGGGCATGAATGTGCAATGGTCGGATGCCACTATGAGCGTCACGGATATGGTGAATGAAGGTGTGCGCCGTGCTTACCTCAATCCCGACAATATGCTGCGCGCTTCGATTCTTACTGATCCTGCTGGCAAACGGAAAAATACCGGCGACAACACCCCTGCTGTGATTCATTATGAAATCGTCCCGGGCGATAGCATTGAAGTGATATGCGCAGCCAAAGGCGGTGGCTCGGAGAACAAAGCCAAGATGATCATGCTCAACCCCTCCGACTCGATTGTCGATTGGGTGATGAAAACCATTCCGACCATGGGCGCTGGCTGGTGTCCTCCCGGCATTTTGGGAATCGGCATTGGCGGCACCCCTGAAAAAGCGACCTTACTTGCCAAAGAGGCCTTAATGGGCTCAGTTGATATTCAAGAGCTGATCGTACGCGGACCACAAAACCGCATTGAAGAACTCCGCCTCGAGATTTATGAAAAAGTAAATCAACTCGGTATTGGCGCTCAAGGCCTTGGCGGTCTTGCGACGGTGCTGGACGTGAAGATTTTGGATTACCCCACCCACGCCGCATCCCTGCCCGTTGCCATGATTCCCAATTGCGCAGCGACTCGGCACATTCACTTTCATTTGCATGGCGATGGTCCCGCTAAATTAGATGCGCCCTCCCTGGCGGATTGGCCCGATGTCACCTGGACGCCAGATGTTCAAAAATCCAAGCGGGTCGATTTAAATGCCCTGACTCCGGCCGAAGTGGCCAGCTGGAAACCGGGCGACCGCTTGCTCCTCAACGGAAAAATCCTTACAGGGCGGGATGCTGCGCACAAACGCATTCAGGACATGCTGGCCAGAGGCGAAGCGCTTCCGGTGAGCTTTAAAAATCGGGTGATCTATTACGTCGGTCCAGTCGATCCGGTGCGCGACGAAGCCGTTGGTCCTGCTGGTCCCACCACTTCCACCCGCATGGATAAATTCACGGAGATGATGCTAGCCGAAACGGGTTTGATTGCGATGATTGGTAAAGCTGAGCGTGGTCCGGTTGCGATTGAGGCCATTAAGAAACACCAATCTGCGTATTTAATGGCCGTCGGCGGCGCGGCGTATTTAGTCTCCAAAGCAATTAAGACATCAAAGGTTGTTGGCTTTGCCGATTTAGGCATGGAAGCGATTTATGAGTTTGATGTCCAAGATATGCCGGTGACGGTTGCAGTCGATTCGAAGGGGGTATCGATGCACCACGAAGGACCAAAAGATTGGCAGGCGCGGATTGGAAAAATCCCCGTCGTCATCGCGTAACTGTTTAGGCTCCCATTGGCACTCATCGGGGTATTTGATTCGGGCGTAGGAGGCTTATCCATTTTGGATGAGGCATTGCGAGAGCTGCCCGATCATGATTACCTCTACTTTGCTGACAGTGCCAATGCCCCTTATGGCGAAAAGCCGCCGGAATGGATTGCAGAGCGAAGCCTCGCTGTATGCCAGTCTCTAGCCAAGGCGGGCTGCCAAGCGATCGTGGTTGCCTGCAACACTGCCACCGCAGAAGCCATTCAAGGCATTCGGGCAACGCTTCAGACCATTCCGATCATTGGGGTCGAGCCCGGAATCAAGCCCGCAGCATTGCAAAGCCAGAAAGGCCTTGTGGGTGTATTGGCCACCGAAGCAACGCTCAAGAGCGATAAATTCAACGCCCTACTTGCGACCTTACCGGGGGATTGCCGTTTTATTAAACAAGCGGGGGCGGGTCTGGTGCCGCTGATTGAGTCCGGCCAATTAAACGCTCCAGAAACGACCGCCCTGCTCGCCCACCATTTACAGCCCATGCGTACTGCCGAAATTGATACGCTTGTTTTAGGCTGTACCCACTACCCGTTTTTAATGCCATTGATTGTGAATCAATTGGGGTCGTCGGTGTTAATCGTGGATACCAGCCATGCAGTGATCCGTCAGTTGGCACGGCAATTGGAAGACCATCGCATTCCGAGTGAAGCAGCCGGTAGGCGTAGCGTATTACTGCTTAGCACTACCGATGGTGCGCGTCTGCACAGCATGGCGATGCAATTGCTACGCAGCGATATGACTGAACTCAGCATCGATTTCAAAACAGTGGGCCCGGATCAAGCTGCACTATGCCGCTAGCAAAACCAAGCTCTAAAACACAACTGCTCTTTACGCGGCAAGAGTGGATTGTGATTGTCTTCGTACTCGTGCTCCATGGCTTCTTTTTTGTCAGCCTTGATCTCGGACTCGATGTTAAAAACGATCCATCTGAAAATGAATCGCGGGTCATGGCCAATTTAGTCGCGCCCCCAACACCTCCGGCTCCGCCCGCCTCCACGCCGCCGATACCGCAGCCAAAACAAGAAGCAAAACCCAAAACCCAAGCCAAGCCAGAGCCAAAACCAAAAACACCCGATCCGAGTAGTACGCCGCCGGTCGATACAAGCCAAGCCAAAGCGGCAGAGAGTCAGATGCCTAATGCAGCGGTTGCCCCAGCTAGCAGTCAGGGTACTGCAGGTACGCCGATCCAAACCGATATTGGTAAACTGGTCGTGGTTTACCAGCCAGATGCCGATCCATACTATCCCTCGTTTTCGAAGCGGGCTGGAGAACAAGGTGAAGTGGTGGTGCGATTGATTATTGATGAAACTGGCATTGTTGAAGAAGTGGCTTTACTCCGCTCAAGTGGCTTTGCGCGGCTCGATCGTGCTGCCGAACAAATTGGCAAGCGTTACCGTTTTAAACCCTACAGCGTCAATGGCAATCCCGCCCGCATTTCAACTAACCTTCTGATTAAATTTAACTTAAAGAACTAATGCAATGAATAACCCATTTGGCATAATGAATTTATGGATGGCAGGCGATGCGGTCACGCGTTTTGTTGCCATTCTCTTATTGGTTTCATCGATCATTACCTGGGTCATTTTGATTAGCCGCTTGTGGAACATCAAAACACTGCGTGCCTTAAAGCCCGAAGCCGAGCAATTTTGGCGTGCCAGTACATTTGCGCAGGGCCTAGCTGGTTTTTCTGATCAAGCCAACAACCCCTACTTTCGGATTGCCAAAGACGCCATGAGCGCCTCGGAACACCATCAAAGCCAAACCTCGAGTCGCCGCGAATTACTGCAAGCACTGAACTATTCCGAGTGGATGTCGCGCAGCATTAAAAATAGCATTGATGCCTGCAGCGCCCTCCTACAAAAAGGCCAGACCTTTTTAGGCTCCACTGGATCTACCGCGCCATTCGTTGGTTTATTTGGAACGGTTTGGGGCATATACCACGCCCTGGTTGCCATTAGCAGCTCTGGCAGCGCCCAAATTGATCAGGTTGCTGGTCCGATTGGTGAGGCCCTTATCATGACGGCCATTGGCCTAGCAGTCGCCATTCCAGCGGTGCTTGGCTTTAATGCGATTAACCGCGCCAATAAATTGATCGTTGCCGACCTCAATCGCTTTGGTAATGATTTGCTGGCCTACTTTGTTACCGGCGCTCGTGTTGAGGCGGGAGTGTAAATATGTCGTTTAGCAATCCTTCAGGCGATCAGGGCGACGATCCTCTGATGACCGAAATCAACATGACGCCCCTCGTGGACGTGATGTTGGTTTTGCTCATCATTTTTATTATTACCTTGCCAGTAATCCATCAAGCCGTGAAAGTGGACTTACCTAAAGCCAATAGCGCTCGCAATGAAACGAAGCCCGAGTCGGTTCAGGTATCGATTGATGCGCGCGGTCAAATCTTTTGGAACAGCAGCCCAATTGACCTCCCTACCTTCGTTGGCTATGCAGAAAAAGCAGCAAAAAAAGAGCCTCAGCCCGAAATCAATTTACGCGCAGACAAAGAGGTGCGTTATGACTCCGTAGCGCAGGTCTTAGCTGCATCGAAACGGGCTGGCTTAACCAAGCTGGGATTTATAACCGAACCACAATAAGCCGTGCATGATCTGCGCTACCCCATGACACTTACACGCCTCCTCAGATTTGCACTTGCCTCTCTTGTATTGATTAGCCCACAGCAGCTTTTAGCCAAAGCCGAGTCCAGCATTCCAACGCTTCGGGTTGGCAACCTGCAATGGGATCAGATTGAAATGACCATCGGCGAAGTCAAGCGCTTTGCCGGTCAGACCGGGTTTGTGAGTCAGGCAGAAAAAAATGGGGGCGGCACCGTGTATGAACTGGGCTTTGTTCAAAAACCCGGCTGGTCCTGGAAAACCCCCTACGGTGTTCAGGCCCAAGACCGCGAACCGGCAGTTCATTTAAACGCAACCGAGGCAGAACAGATCTGCCGTTTTTTTGGCAAGCGCCTGCCTACGGATGAAGAGTGGGTCTCAGCTGCCTTTGTAGAGCAGCGCGCTAATCCGCCCGCACCATTTTTGAGTGGCAAACGCTACCGCTTCCCCAATGGCGATAGCGCCAAAGGCTCGCATTGCCTCGATGGCGAATGCGGCACCTACCGCGGCCTCGCACCTAAAGGCAGCCTTCTGCGTGGCACGGGGCATGTTCTTGCGGGTAGCACGGAAGCCGGTGTCAATGGCCTATTTGATATGGGCGCCAATGTCTGGGAGTGGACTTCTACAGCGGTGGGCAGTGAGCGCGTTACGCGCGGCGCATCGTGGTGGTACGGAGCAGACCAACAACGCGAATCCAATCGCGCAAGTAAACCGCCCGATACGATCGTGGTTTACATTGGCTTTCGTTGCGTTAAACCGTAAACTGCACACCCGATCTTAAAAGGCGCTTTATGTCTTATCTATACGAGTATGGCCCTTATGTTTTTCTGGCGGTGTGGATCTGCGTAGCGCTTTACAAAACACTGCGGCATTTTCAGGCGATGAAAGTCAATCGCAGTCAGCACTTCAATTTATTTCAATTGATCGGCAATCTGTTTTCCGAACTCATCAAAAGCTTTGTGTCGCTCGTGGTCCTGAGCGTATTGGCTGCAGGGGTGCTGTATATCCTGATATTGCTGTTTGAGGAAATCACGGCCTGATTGCCTGCAAATCCTAAGGTGATCTTAGGCATTTGGCCCACAAAATGGGGGTGTAGCGCTGCTGTGGTGGAATAAAACCCCCAGAAATTACGGTTTTTTGGTGCCCGAGGCCGGAATCGAACCGGCACGACTTTTTTGAGTCGGCAGATTTTAAGTCTGCTGTGTCTACCGATTTCACCACTCGGGCGCGCGCTTTTGAGGGCACTGATTTGCAGTGCAACAAAATTAAGGCAGAGAAGAATCCTAACACGCGGCACCCTATTTCATTTAAAAAGCCCTACCTATGGGCTTTAAAGGGTTTACCCGAGATGGAAATTTAAATTAGATCCTTATACTTTAGTAAGTCGTTTGACCGTAGTACCTGATTGATTAAAACTAGGAGATATGAATGTCTGAAATGAAAAACCAAGCACCACGTCGTAAGTTTCTGAAAGGTGCTGCTGTTGGTGGCGCCGGTGCAGCTGCCCTCAGCTTCCCAATGA
>CAWUTW010000050.1:0-11281 GCA_963925585.1 uncultured Polynucleobacter sp.
AGCAAAAAGGCACCGGCCATGCGCTGCTGCAAGCGCTGCCTAAGCTTGATCTAGACGAGCCCACCTTAGTGCTTTATGGCGATGTTCCCTTAATTTCGAACAAAACCCTGATGCATTTAGTCACATTAGCCGATGGTAAGCGCGGAAGTGATTCTGCTCTTGCCTTGCTGACGCAGCAAATGGATAACCCAACGGGGTATGGTCGCATCCTGCGTGACAACGAAGGCGCTGTCACAGGCATTGTTGAGGAAAAGGATGCGGATCGCCAGCAAAAAAGTATTTCTGAAATTAATACCGGCATCATGGTATTGCCGAGCGGCCGACTCAAGAAATGGCTTAAATCATTGCAGGCGAGTAATGCGCAAGGCGAGTACTACTTAACGGATGTGATTGCAATGGCTGCGCGAGACAATGTGCCCATTCGTACAGCCCAAGCCGATTTTGCGTGGGAAACCATTGGTGTTAATAACCGCGATCAATTGGCTGCATTAGAACGAACCCATCAGCATGTAATTGCGATGCAATTAATGGAGGCAGGCGTCACTTTGCTCGATCCAGCACGGATTGATGTACGCGGTACCTTGAGTTGCGGCTCGGATGTGCTCATCGATGTTGGGTGCGTTTTTGAGGGTAAGGTCACGCTGGATTCAGGGGCGCGAGTGGGCCCTTATTGCATTCTGCGCAATAGCGTAATTGGCAAACAGGTTGCAATCCATGCGTTTAGTCATCTAGATGGCGCTGTAGTTGGAGCTAATTCCATCATTGGCCCCTATGCCCGTTTACGGCCTGGTGCCAATTTAGCTAATGACGTACACATAGGTAATTTTGTCGAGGTTAAGAATAGCCAGATTGACTCCAATAGTAAGGCAAACCATTTGGCGTATGTTGGCGATTCGATTGTGGGTGCACGCGTCAATATTGGCGCTGGCACCATTACCTGCAACTACGATGGCGTCAATAAACACCAGACCATTATTGAGGACGATGTCTTTATTGGTTCTGATACACAGCTTGTTGCTCCGGTTCGAGTCGGGCGTGGAGCGACCTTAGGTGCTGGCACAACGTTAACAAAAGATGCGCCTGCTAATCAGTTAACGGTATCGCGCGCAAAGCAGTTATCCATCCAGTGGCAGCGCCCAGTGAAGCAAGAAAAGAAAGCAGCTAGTAAAAAAGTAACTGCCAAAAAAACGGTAAAGGCCAAAAAATAATGTGCGGTATTGTTGGCGCGGCATCACGCAAAAATATCGTTCCTATCCTAATTGAAGGATTGCGCCGCCTAGAGTACCGTGGCTACGACTCGTGCGGATTTGCTGTGATTGATGCGGCAGATGCTAAGCATCCGATTGAGCGCGCTCGGACAACTGCGCGCGTTGCTGAACTAGCTGAACAAGGCAATCAGTTTCATGGCGCTTTGGGTATAGCCCATACGCGTTGGGCAACCCACGGCAAACCGGATACCCATAACGCCCATCCCCACATATCCAATCAGTTGATTGCGGTGGTACACAACGGCATTATTGAAAACTACGATGTATTGCGCGCTGAGCTGATGGCCGCAGGCTATGTATTCGAGTCAGAGACCGATACGGAAGTCATTGCCCATTTAATCCACCAAACCTACGTTACACAATCCAGTCGCAACATTGCGCTTGCTGTACATGCGGTATTACCGCGTCTGCATGGCGCCTATGCCATTGGGGTGATTGCGCAAGATTGCCCAGATACCTTAATTGGGGCGCGTGTTGGCTCTCCACTGGTTGTTGCTTTTGGTGAGAATGAGCATTTTATTGCATCCGATGCCTTAGCACTGGCAGGGCATGCAAAGACCATGCTGTATTTAGAAGAAGGTGATGTTGTAGTTTTAAAAGCCGACCAGGTCAGCATTACCGATGGTAATGGGCAATTGGTTCAGCGCGTGCAAAAACCAATGCCAGCCCAAGCGGACTCCGTTGATTTGGGCCCATATCAGCACTACATGCAAAAAGAAATCTTTGAGCAGCCTACAGCAATTGCTAATACGCTTGCCAACATTACGCATTTTGGACCTGATCTTTTTAATGCGGATCCACAGGCATGGCAAGGATTTAATCAGATTTTGATTTTGGCGTGCGGCACAAGCTATTACTCGGCTTGCGTTGCCAAGTATTGGCTTGAATCGATTGCAGGAATGCCGACGCAAGTAGAAATTGCCAGCGAATACCGCTACCGCACTTCAGTGCCTAATCCAAAAACACTAATTGTGGTGGTATCGCAGTCGGGCGAGACGGCAGATACCTTAGCCGCTCTGCGCCATGCAAAAATACTTGGTCATACGATGACCTTGGCAATATGCAATGTGGCTAGCAGCGCCATGATTCGCGAAACGAATTGGCGCTTTCTAACGAAGGCGGGTACTGAAATTGGGGTTGCTTCAACCAAAGCGTTTACAACGCAATTAGTAGCCTTATATCTATTGGCCATGTCGATTGCCAAACGCCAGAGCCGTATTAGTGAATCAGAAGAAAAAAATGCATTAAAAGCATTGCGTCACTTGCCTAAGGCCTTGATTGCCGTGTTGTCCTTAGAGCCGCAAATCATTGCTTGGAGTACAGCCTTTGCTCAGTGTGAAAACGCACTTTTCTTAGGCCGCGGCCTGCACTACCCTATTGCCCTTGAGGGCGCCTTAAAGCTCAAGGAGATTTCTTACATACATGCAGAAGCCTATCCTGCCGGCGAGTTAAAACATGGGCCATTGGCATTGGTCACTGAAAAAATGCCAGTAGTGACAGTGGCGCCAAATGACGCACTGCTTGAAAAACTCAAATCCAATATGCAAGAGGTGAAAGCCCGTGGCGGTCGCTTGTATGTATTTGCAGACCAGGACACGGAAATCCTAAGTAGCGATGGCATTGCCGTTATTCGTTTACCTGAACACTATGGCGATTTATCGCCCATTTTGCATGTGGTGCCATTACAGTTACTGGCCTACCATACAGCCTGTGCTCGGGAAACGGATGTGGACAAACCAAGAAACTTAGCGAAAAGTGTGACCGTCGAGTAAGTCCTCACGCTTGGTGCGGTTAGATTGCCTCCAAGCCCTTACCCTACCAGCTGTAATCGCCTCGGAGAGGCTTAGGGCACCGAATAAAGCCCCTTATCTGTGTTCAAATAAGGGTTGCCATGAGCGAATCAATATTTAGCACATCACCCTATATGCAAAGGCGCGCACACTTCGTTCAGCGTGCATTAGTCGTACTTATCACGGCTAGCTTAGTCGCTTGTGCAGCAGGACCTGATTTTAAGAAGCCTGACGCCCCAAAAGTGACCCGCTTTACTGAAAAGCCTACAGCCACTTCCTTGGCGACTGCGCCAAACGTGGCCGGGGGGACAGAGCAGCAGATTGTTCCAGATACGGATATTCCGGCGGAGTGGTGGACCTTATTCAAATCACCTGAGCTTGATAAGCTGATTAAAACAGCCTTGGAGCAAAATCCCAATCTGGCTGCTGCAGATGCGGCGTTGCGCATTGCTCAGGAAAATGTGAATGCACAAATTGGTGGCCAGTATTTCCCAAGCGTTGGTTTAGGAGCCAATACAGCTCGCGAACAGCAATCCCTAGCAACGTTTGGATTACCTGGTCAAAATATCTATAACGTATACAACACCTCCATTAACGTGGGTTACCGCTTGGATGTATTTGGCGCTGCGAGGCGAACCGTGGAGAGCGCCCGTGCACAAGCAGAGATTAGTCAATTTCAGCTTGAGGGCGCATACCTTGCTTTAACCGCCAATATCGTGACAGCGGCCGTTCGCGAGGCGGCGCTGCGTGCGCAATACGCCGCCACGTCGGAGATCTTAAAAGCCCAGCAAAATTTTGCAGACGTAACCGAGCGCCAGCTTGCAATTGGGACTGTATCGCGGGTGGATCTGACGTCACAGCAAACCTTAGTGGCGAACTCCCAGGTGGATTTATTGGCCTATGAACGTAATCTTGCTTTTGCACGAAATCAACTTGCCGTATACACCGGGGCATTTCCCAGCAACGCACAGATCGCTCAATTCGAGTTAGCCAATTTACAGTTACCCGATAAGCTCCCGTTATCTCTGCCATCAAACTTAGTGCGGCAGCGCCCAGATATACGGGCAGCCGAGGCCTTACTCAAGTCAACTAATGCCTTAGTAGGAGTGGCTACGGCTAATCTGTTGCCACAAATTAATCTAAGTGCCAGCGTGGGTTCGGTCGCACTCACTTCTGGAGCATTATTTGGGCCTACAGCAGCAATTTGGAGCGTTGCTGGCGGGGTGTTTCAGCCTTTATTTCAGGGCGGACAACTTCTAGCACAACGGCGCGGTGCTATTGCGGGTTACGAGCAGGCGGTGTTTCAGTATCAAGCCACTGTTCTGACTGCCTTCCAAGAGGTAGCTGATGCCTTGCGTGCTCTAGAGACGGGCGCCCAGTCATTAAAGGCCGCTGCCGATGCCGAACGCTTCTCTAAACAAACCTTAGATTTAGTACAAGAACAATACAAGTTAGGAACCAGTAGCTACTTAGCTGTGCTCTATTACCAGAACCTGTATCAGCAAGCGAAGGTCAAGTTTGTACAGGCTCAGGCGGTACGCTTTGCAGATACAGCCGCACTGTTCGCTGCCCTAGGTGGAGGCTGGTGGAACCGAGATGGTCCAGCATATCAATCGAATGTTGCAAGGAATACGCAATGAAATCATTGCAGGAATTTATTCAAACACTGAAGTCCAAAGTACATGAGTGGAAACTAATGGAATACGTCAGCAAGGCATGGAATGCAATAAGTAAATTATTCAGTCGCATTGGCAATACGCTCCGCCTACGCGCACGATTCAAGAACACAAAAACCTACGCCAAGCTGATGGCAATGACGCCTTTGCGTCGCCGCATGATCGTTATGCTGATTTCGGTTTTCATATTGCTCGGACTGTTGGTTGGTTTCAATACCCTGAAAACTACACTGATTACCTACTTTATCTCGAATGCAGGCTTGCCGCCCGCAACCGTATCTACGATGGTGTTAGAGGAGGATGAGTGGCAGCCGACTTTAAGTAGTGTGGGCAATATTCGCGCGTTTCGCGGCGTTGATTTAAGTGCAGAGGCTGGCGGCGCAGTATTAAATGTATTCGTTAAATCCGGAATGGATGTGAAGAAGGGTGATTTGTTAATTCAGCTTAATGATGTATCGGATATTGCTCAGCTGAATTCCTTTAAGGCAATGGCTGATTTGGCTAAGGTGATTAATGAGCGCGACAAACAGCAGCTAGCTATTCAGGCTATTAGTAAAAATGTCTTCGATACTAGCGCTGCAGATGCCAAATCAAAAGCTGCTCAGGTTGAGCAGCAGGCTGCGCTGGTTGCAAAAAAGAGTATCAAAGCACCATTTAGCGGCCGTGTCGGCATCATTGCAATTAACCCCGGTCAATACGTCAATGCAGGCGATAAGATGTTGACCTTGCAAACGCTGGACCCGATTTTTGTGGATTTTACCTTGCCACAAAGTACTGCGGGCATGATTCAGGTGACCCAAGAGATTGAAATGAAGACCGACGCATTCAAAGATGCCAGATTCAAAGGCAAGATTACGGCAGTTAGCCCAAAGGTTGAGCTGAGCACACGCAATATGCAAATTGAGGCAATGGTGAGCAATCCGGATAAAAAAGTATTGCCAGGCATGTTTGCAAATGTCACCATCAATTTGGGTGATCGCGTCAAATACCTTACCCTGCCCCAAACAGCGATTACTTACAATCCTTACGGCAGTACCGTTTTCATTGCTCGCAAAACAGATCGCAAGGATAAGCAAGGTAAGCCGCTGATTGAGGCTGAGCAGGTGTTTGTCACAACCGGCCTAACCCGTGGCGATCAAGTCGCGATTGTCAAAGGCCTTGAGCCAGGCTTGATGGTGGTAACTAGCGGGCAGCTCAAATTAAAAAACGGCACACCATTGATTATTAATAATCAGCTCCAGCCCGGTTTTAATCCCAATCCAAAGCCACAAGAACAATAAATCGAGCGAACCGACTAATTTATGAAGTGGACTGATCTATTTATACGCAGACCCGTCTTAGCCCTGGTTATTAGTGCGCTCATTCTGGTGTTTGGACTGAAGTCCGCCAGCACCTTACCAGTCAATCAGTATCCACAAACCCAAAATGCCATTGTTACCATCACGACGGCGTATTTTGGCGCAGATCCAGAGACGATTGCCGGCTTCATTACGCAGCCATTAGAGGCGGCGATTGCACAAGCCCAGGGAATTGATTACCTCTCATCGACCAGCATTAGCGGTATCTCCACCATTATTGCAACCTTGCAACTCAATTACGATGCTAATAAAGCGCTGACACAAATCAATACGCAAATCAGCTCAGTGCGCAATCAATTGCCACCGCAGGCTCAGCAACCCGTCTTAACGGTTCAGGTTGGTCAATCGACGGCAGCAATGTATCTGGGTTTTTACAGCGACGTTATTCCCAACAACAGCACGACCGATTACCTTCTGCGCATAGTAAAGCCAAAGCTTGACTCGGTAGCCGGCGTTCAAAATGCCGAGATCTTAGGCGGCCGCAAGTTTGCGCTGCGTGCTTGGTTGGATCGTGATCGTATGGCAGGTGTTGGCGTAGGGGCAGATGATGTCTATAACGCGCTCGCAGCCAATAATTACCTATCTGCCGTTGGTAGTACGAAGGGTGAAATGGTGGCCGTGGATTTAGTAGCTCGGACTGATCTTCATACCTTGGATGAATTCCGCAAATTGGTGGTGAAGCGCAATGGCGCGGATATTGTCTACTTAGATCAAGTGGCTACAGTTAGCCTAGGATCGGACGACTACAACACCAACGTAGCATTCAGCGGTAAACAGTCGGTATTTATTGGCATCAAAGTAGCCCCAGATGCGAATTTGCTTGATGTTGCTGAACGCGTACGCGCAGTCTTGCCAGACATTCAGAAGCAATTGCCAACAGGCTTGGTTGGCAACATTGTTTATGACTCCACTAAATTCATTACGACCTCAATCGACGAGGTGGTAGTTACCTTACTTGAGGCACTCCTCATTGTGACTGTGGTTATCTTCTTGTTCTTGGGAAGTGTCCGCGCAGTTGCAGTGCCTGTCATTGCGATGCCACTGTCGCTCATCGGCACGTTCTTCTTGATGCAGATCTTGGGCTATTCGATTAACTTACTGACCCTTCTTGCTATCGTGTTGGCGATTGGCCTAGTAGTTGACGATGCCATCATCGTGGTGGAAAACGTGGATCGCCATATGAAAGAAGGTAAATCACCGCTCGAGGCATCCTTAATAGCAGCGCGAGAGCTCGGCAACCCAATTTTAGCAATGACGGTAGTACTCATTGCTGTTTATATCCCCATTGGCTTTCAGGGCGGCCTAACCGGCGCGTTATTCACTGAGTTTGCGTTTACCTTGGCCAGTGCGGTAGCAGTTTCTGGAGTAGTAGCCTTGACGCTGTCACCCATGATGTGTTCCCGTATTTTTACCGAAGGGCAAGAGACCACTCCCTTCGTTAAAAAGATCGATGCTATTTTTGATCGACTACACCATCGCTATCAAACTATCTTACGGGAACTCTTGAGTACCTGGCAGGTCATTATTGTGATGGGCATATTTTTATTGGGTGGTGTTGGATATCTGTATGCAACAGCCCATTCTGAGTTAGCGCCGATTGAAGATCAAGGCATTGTGTTGATGCAGGCCTCTGGCCCGCCCAATGCCACGGTCAATCAAATGCAGACATACGCCGATCAGATTCAAAAAATCGCCGCTGCGGAGTCTGAGTATTTGCAGATGTTCCAAATTACGAGTGCAACTAGTAGTTTTGGCGGCGTGCTGATGAAGGATTGGTATGAGCGCAGTCGGAGTGCATCTAGTTTTCAGCAAGACATGCAAAATAAGTGGAATAGCATCGCCGGTGTGCGGGTTGCAGCGTTTCAGTTTCCTGCCTTGCCCGGCGCTCAAGGCTTACCAGTACAGGTGGTTATCAACACCACGGAGTCTTATGAAAACCTCAATGAGGTATCTCAGGCTGTACTCGATAAAGCACGTAAGAGTGGTATGTTTTTCTTTGTCGATAGCGACTTAAAAATTGATAAGCCACAAAACGTCTTAGAGATAGACCGTGAAAAAGTAGCGGCATTAGGTATGACGCAGCGTGATGTGGGTAATGCACTTTCAGCTGCCCTGGGTGGTGGATTTGTAAATTATTTTTCAGTTGCGGGTAGGTCGTATCGCGTGATTCCGCAGGTCAAACAAGTCGATCGACTCAATCCTGATCAAATACTGGATTACTACATTCGTATACCGAGCGGCGAGATGATTCAGGCACGGACGATTGCCAGCATTAAGCAACGGGTAGTTCCGCAATCGATTAACCACTTTCAGCAACTTAACTCGGCCACGATTATTGGCGTCAGTACACCATTCGTATCCCAAGAAGAGGTACTCAAGTTCATAGCACAGTCATTAAAAGAGGTAGCACCAAATGGCTACTCAATCGATTACGCTGGACCATCGCGGCAGTTTATGAATGAGTCGGGTGGTTTCTTGGTCACTATGTTCTTTGCAATTTTGATTGTCTTTTTAGTATTGGCCGCTCAGTTTGAAAGTTTTCGTGACCCGATTGTGATTTTGGTTTCGGTACCGCTGGCTTTGTTTGGCGCACTGATATTTATTAATCTCGGCTTTACCACGCTGAATGTCTACACCCAGGTTGGTCTTGTTACCTTGATGGGGCTGATTAGTAAACACGGTATTCTGATCGTAGAGTTCGCCAATGAGTTGCAGGCGTCAGGGCGAAGCAAGCTCGATGCCATTGTCGAGGCTAGTAGCGTTCGTTTGCGCCCGATTCTCATGACAACTGCAGCGATGGTATTGGGCGTGGTTCCATTGGTGATTGCATCCGGCGCTGGCGCTGCAGGACGTCAATCCATGGGGATCGTAATTTTTACTGGCCTCTCGATCGGCACCCTATTTACCTTGTTTGTGGTGCCAGCGATGTACCTCTTTATTGGCGCCGATCACCAAGCCAAGAAGTTTAAGCAAGCGTAAGAGCGTACCCTTACTTGCTCACGCTACCGTGAGGTAGGCGGTTTCGCTTTCTAAGCGCTTCATCCATGCTTCAATCGCTGGATACGATGTACGCTGACCTACTCGCTCAGGAAACTTCTCGGCAAGCATGATCCAGCGATTAACGCAGAGACCCAGGGCAATATCAGCTAGGCTAAAACGATTACCAGCGCAATAAAAATGGGATTCCAAGGCCTGGTTTAGGATCCTCAGCAGGTCGCTGGCAGTTTCATAGCCTTTCCGAATCAAATCATAGTTGCGTTCGTTTTCAGGGATTCGTGTCAGACCTAAAAATGCTGGACGTAGGGCAGGCCAGAAGGTAGTTAATTGCCAGTCCATCCATTTTTCAGCAGAGGCTTTACTATGAATGTCGGCCGGGTAGCGTCCATTCTGGTCATACTTTCGAGCGAGGTAACGCAAAATGGAATTGGATTCCCATAGAACGAAGGATTCGTCTTGTAGAGTGGGCACTAAGCCATTGGGATTTAATGCCAAGAATTCCGGAGTGTTGACCACACCAAATTGCAGGCCGGCATCGATACGCTCAAAGTCAGTACCTTCTTTAAGTCCAAGCTCATGCAGGCACCACAGAATTTTTTGGACATTGATTGAGCTTGCTCTACCCCAAAGACGCATCATACAAAATCCTTTATTCGATTGGGGCGCCCTTAGGCAGGCTGAGCACCCATAAATTGACTGCGTGAAAATAGCAGTGGATCACGCTCTTCGTGGTGATACATGTTCATAATGCGCGCGACAATAATGCGGTGGTCCCCACCCGGATGAACAGCGATGGTCTCACACTCAAAGTAAGCGACGCAATCCGGCAACCTTGCTAGACCAGAAGCCCCAGTTACAACATCGATCCCAGTAAATTGATCACCAGTACTTTTGGCAAACCGCATGGCAAGATCTTCTTGTGACCGCGCTAAAACATGAATCAACTGTTTTTTCCCAAGCGCAAACGCGTCTACCAATATGGAGCGCTCAGATAGGCTCCAAAGCACGAGGGGTGGATCCAATGAAACCGTATTAAATGAACTAATAGTGACACCAACTGCTTGATTATTATTTCCAATCCCGGTGATGATCGTTACACCAGTAGCAAAACTAGAAAATGCCTTGCGTAATTCGGTGGGTGAAGCTGAACTCATGAAGGGCTTTAACTTTAAATTTATTTACTATTTGGAGTAATATTTGTGCCCGGAATGGGTACCAACACTTCATCTTCTTCAGCGCGAACGCATTTGAAACGATATTCATTCGATGCTTTTGAGATGAAGCTGGCGCCCAAGTAAAAGTCCGACTGACAAGCTTTCATAGCAAAATTCATCACGTCTTGCGGCGTGGCAGAAGACTCGATTAGGCGCATATTCCCCATCGACATCTTAATGTCAGTGGAAGAGCAGCCGGTCATAACTAAGGTAATCAGCCCAAGAGAGAGTAGAATTTTTTTCATGGAACACTCCATAATTCGTAATGCTTGTTAGGATAAACGGTTTACGGCCTGCGGGTGAAAATTAGCGGTATGGCTCTGTATTGAAAGGAAAACGATGTTTAAGGCAATTGTTATAAATAAAGACGATAAAGGCTACCGAGCGGAGCTGGACCAGCTTGAGGAGTCAGCACTGCCAGCAGGGGATGTGCGTGTTCGGGTGCACTATTCCACGCTCAATTACAAAGATGGCTTGGCAATCACAGGGAAAGGCCCCGTGGTCAGAAGCTTTCCAATGGTTCCTGGGATCGATTTTGCAGGGGAGGTGCTGGAAAGTACATCGCCCGACTTTAAGGTGGGCGATGCCGTTTTACTCAACGGCTGGGGTGTGGGCGAGGGCCATTGGGGTGGTTTAGCCCAACAGGCAAGGGTAAAGGCAGATTGGCTCATTCCATTGCCTAAGGGCTTTACTGCCAAACAGGCCCTGGCCATTGGTACTGCTGGGTATACCGCAATGCTGTGTGTCATGGCATTGCAAAAGCATGGCGTGAAGCCGGCCGATGGTGAGGTGCTGGTTACCGGCGCTGCTGGCGGTGTTGGTAGTTTTGCAATAGCCCTGCTGAGTAAACTCGGTTTTACGGTGGTTGCTAGTAGCGGCCGTCCCCAAGAGGCTGAGTACCTTCGGTCTTTGGGCGCAGCTGAAGTCATTGATCGGAGTAGCTTATCGGAGCCAGGTAAGCCATTGGCGCGTGAGCGC
>CAWUTW010000051.1:0-18589 GCA_963925585.1 uncultured Polynucleobacter sp.
GCCATCGATCACATGCGCGACTGGGTGCTTGGCACCAACGGTAAATGGGTCACGATGGGCATTGCTTCCCGCGGCGAATACGAGATTCCAGCAGAAGTCATTTACGGATTCCCCGTTGTCTGTGAGAATGGGGAATACAAAATGGTTGAGAGCCTAGAAATTGATGCCTTCTCGCGTGAACGCATGACCCATACCTTGAATGAGCTACTCGAGGAACAAGCCGGTGTGAAGCACTTACTTTCATAAGGAAACAGACGTGCATATTCCCCTTAAAGCGCTTTTAATTTCTACTGCCTTGGTGTTAGCACACCCTGCTGTGCATGCCAATCCAAGCGATACCCATGCTTGGAGCTGCAGCAACAACAACCAATTAAAAACCATTGGGGATGGTGCTGGAAATATTGGCCTGGTTTGGAATTCCAAAACGTACGAAATGAAAAAGGAAGCATCATTGCCAGGTAGTTTGCGCTTTAAAAATCACGACACCGGATTGGATTTAGTGGTGTTAGGAAATAAGGCAATGCTGTTTAACATTCGTAGCGGTGTTCGCTTAGCTGATTTTTGCCAAACGGCCGATATGAAGACAGGCAAAGAGCCTCATTTGTTTGCTAAAGAGTAATCGAGCTAAGGATTCTTAGTTGTAAGGTTGCAAAAAAAACCGAGGTTCGCCTCGGTTTTCTTATGCGCACAATGGGTGAACTCTTAATGAAATAGTGGCTGCTGCGTTGGCGTATCTTCCGGCATCTCCGCGTGTACCACTTCGCCGTGGCGATCCGGAAACAATGGCGCGCCACAATCGTCGCACAGCTCGGGACTAAATAAAACAGCATGGCGAAACACGTCCTCTACTCCAGCCTCTTTAAGGGCGTCACAAATCTTTTTAATGGGGCTCTCATCATCATTAATGTCATTGAGCGCATCGCTCGACACCGTCTCGCGATCGTACATTGGCCAAATAACGCCGTACATCACATCCGGTGAGCCCTTCAGGCTAAATGCAATGCGGTACTCGTCTGCCTGCTCTTCGCCAAATGCGCCGACTACACAAGATAAGCCATTGGGCTGTGCGCCAACCGCCGTTTCCAGAAAATTAACTGCCGCCCGAATGCTCAGTGGACGCACTTGCTTGTCGGCCAAGCGGCAGTTCGTAAAGTAGGCTTCGGGTAACAGCAAATCGAATTCACAACCGGGCAATAGACTGGAAATCGGCTCTCGCATGGCTGTTTGCCATTCAATCAAACTCACGCCGCGCTCTTGCCTTACCGGTGGTTCGGCTTGCCAACGAAACAGGGGTGAGCCGCTTGGCGCAGCAATGGCCGCAATAATAAAGCGGGGATCCGCTAACACGGCAATGGTTTCCGACATATTGCGCAGCTCGAGCTTCATTTCGCTTGCAGTGATTGCAGCGGTACCCAGAGCCTCCGTCAAAATGCGGGTTTGGCAATGGGAGTGCGGCATCTGATCAATACTGTAGAGCCATGGCACGATCGCCAATCGAGTATCGTTTGCAGCAATCGATGAATGCATTGCCATCGCAACCGACTCAATCACCTTCACTGGCAATGGGCCCGATTGAATTTGATAGCGGGTATGCGCAACAATTGGCAAAGCAAGTAGCAACACATCCCAGCTCTCCTTATCGATGGTCATGGTCTGTGATTCAGCTAGCGTCTCTGCGCAATCAGCCAAGACCTCAAACGCAACCGTATTAATACGAAACGTTTGATCCAGCGCGGCATCAATCACGTTTTGATTTTGACTAGTCATCAATTTGAGTAGGCGCGCACTCAGACGCCCTTCCCAAAAACGATCCTCAATTTGACTGCCTGAGGCAGCCAGTGAAATCGCATCGGCTACTAGGCGCTCAGCCTCGGGTGAGGCGCGCTGGGATGATTTAGAACGGTGAACGGTCATATTATTTTTTCTCTGCGCGGCGAAAGACGGGTCGATCGGGTTTGGATTCTGCTGCGCTAAAGCGGTAGCCCTCCAAGTTGAAATCACGCAGGTCGGCTGGATCGGCGATGCGATTATCAACCGCAAAGCGCGCCATCAGACCCCGTGCGCGTTTGGCGTAAAATGAAATAATCTTGTACTTGCCATCTTTGGCATCCTGAAACACCGGAGCAATCACTGGAAAATCTAAGTCCTTGGGCTGCAGTACTTTGAAATACTCTTCAGATGCCAAGTTCAATAAGAAGGGATTCTTTTTTTGTGAGGCCAGCTGCTTTTTTACTGCATCGGTAATTCGATTACCCCAAAATGCGTATAGGTCTTTTCCTCTGGCGTTTTTAAATGCCGTACCCATCTCCAATCGGTAAGGCTGCATTAAGTCCAGCGGCCTGAGCAAACCATACAACCCCGATAAAATCCGCACATGATCTTGCGCAAAATCAATTGCCTTGCTGTTTAGGGTGGCTGCATCAAAGCCCTCATAGACATCGCCATTAAAGGCAAAAATCGCCTGTTTGCTATTTTTTTCTGTAAATTTGGTTGACCAATCCCGAAAACGCCCTGCGTTTAAGGCAGCCAAGGGGTCCGAAAGGCTCATGAGCTTGGCTACCGCCTGAGGCGATAGTGTCTTAAGGTCTGCAATCAGCTTGGCTGAATCAGGGACAAAATCAGGCAAAGTGGATTTTTTAACCCGGACGGGGGTCTCGTAATCCAAGGATTTAGCGGGTGAGAGAACGATCAGCATGGCACAATTTAGAAATGGATTTCCCTTATTCTAGCGACAGAAGCTGAAGCACGAGATAAAGCACGCCAATGACACTGCTGCGCCCTGCTGCGCCCCTCACTCCCCCATTTCCCTCGCGCCTTCCCGCGGTTGGAACGACGGTCTTTACAGTGATGTCCGCATTAGCGGCCGAGCACCAGGCAGTTAATTTGGGGCAGGGCTTTCCAGACTTTCAGTGTGATCCTGCTCTAATCAACGCCGTTAACCAAGCGATGACTTCGGGTCATAACCAATACCCTCCTATGCCAGGGGTACTGGAGTTGCGCAAAACCATTGCCAACAAAATTGAACAGCTTTATGGCAAGCCCTACGATCCTGCTAAGGAGATCACCATTACCGCTGGGGCAACGCAGGCCATCTTCACGGTCATTTTGTCCTGCGTTAGCCCGGGCGATGAAGTCATCGTGATTGAACCCGCTTTTGATTGTTACCTACCTGCAATCAGCTTAGCCGGGGGTAAGTCCGTTAGCGTGAGCCTCGATGTGCAGCGTGATTCCCTTGGTATGGTTGAAGGGTATGCCATTCCATGGGCTGCGCTTGCAAAAGCAATTACCCCAAAAACACGGCTCTTACTCATTAACTCACCCCACAATCCAACCGGCATGGTGTGGCAACGGCCTGATCTGGATCGCCTTGCTGATTTACTGGGCGAGACAAACGTATTGGTGTGCAGCGATGAAGTCTACGAACACATGGTCTTTGATGGGCAATACCACCACAGTGCATCCAGTCACCCCGCCTTAGCAGCGCGCAGCTTTGTGGTGTCTAGTTTTGGGAAAACCTTCCATGTCACAGGCTGGAAAATCGGCTACGTTGCGGCCCCAGCCCCCTTGTCCGCAGAATTTCGGAAGGTACATCAATTTAATGTGTTTACAGTCAACACCCCCATGCAAGTAGGAATCGCGCATTACTTATTTGATCCTGCCCACTATTTGGGGCTATCGGCGTTTTATCAACACAAACGTGACTTCTTTAGAAAAGGCTTGGCCAGCACCCGCTTTAAATTATTGCCTGCGCCGGGAAGCTATTTTCAGTGCGTTGATTACTCCGCACTCGGTATCGCGCAGAGCGCTCTCAGTGAAGCAGAGTTCTGCCGGTGGTTAACCTGCGATGTCGGTGTTACAGCGATTCCGGTTTCGGCATTTTATGGCGCAAGAATCGACTCCAAGGTCATTCGGTTTTGCTTTGCCAAAGAAGAAAAGACTTTAGAGACAGCGCTGTCGCGACTGCGAACAGTGTAGTGTTGATGCAAAACGAACGGAATCAATCAAAAAGACGGCGAAGGCAATGAAGAAAAACAGCAATTCAAACCAAGGCATGATCGATGTCTATAGCTGGGCGACCCCAAATGGGCACAAAGTCCACATCATGCTCGAAGAGTGTGGCTACCAGCTTGATCGCGATTGGCGCGCCATTCCGATTGACATTGGCAAGGGCAACCAATTTACACCGGCTTTTTTAAAGATTAGCCCCAATAATAAAATCCCAGCCATCACCGATCCCAATGGCCCCGACGGTAAATCCATTCATCTATTTGAATCTGGCGCCATTCTTCTATACCTTGCAGCCAAAACGGCACGTTTTTTGCCAAATAGCACCCGAGCAAAATATGAGGTCTTGCAGTGGCTTATGTTTCAGATGGGCGGCTTAGGGCCTTTGCTGGGCCAGAACCACCACTTTCGTTTGTATGCCCCAAAGAAAATTGATTACGCCATTGAACGCTACACCAATGAAGCAAAACGCTTGTATGGAGTTTTGGATCGCCAGTTAGCAAGCCATCGGTATGTGGCAGGAAATCAGTACACGATTGCGGATATCGCCATTTTCCCGTGGGTCAATCGCTGGGAGAAACAAGGCATTGCGATTACTGAATTTCCCCATGTTCACCGTTGGTTTGATTTGGTTGGTCAGCGCCCTGCGGTGAAACGCGGAATGCAGGTTCTGACTGATTTACGTAAACCCAGCTTTGATGCAACTGCAAATGAATTGTTGTTTGGCGCTACGCAGTATAAAAAGCGCTAAGCGATGCGATTAAATTGAATCAGCATGACACCACGAAGGAAGCAGCATGAAAATTGAATCAGTTGGCATCATTGGCGCGGGTACCATGGGTAATGGCATTGCTCAAGTCTGTGCTGTCGCAGGATTAAATGTGGTCATGATTGATGTGAATGAGGCCGCCGTTGAGCGCGGAATTACAAACATTAAACGCAGCCTCGATCGCCTGATTAAAAAAGAAACGCTAACGGAAACGCAAAAAGAGCAGGCATTGCAGCGCGTTAAATGCAGCACTGCGTATGCCGATTTAAAAGACCTATCGCTGGTGATCGAAGCGGCGACTGAAAATCAAGCAATCAAAGAAAAAATATTGAAGCAAATTGATGAAACGGTTGGCAAGGAAACCATTATTGCCACCAACACGTCGTCGCTATCGATAACCCAATTAGCGGCTTTGAATTCCTTGCCAGAGCGCTTTATTGGAATGCACTTTTTTAATCCGCCGCCGCTGATGGCCTTGGTTGAGGTGATACGGGGCTTGCAAACGAGTGATGCTACCCATGCCGCAGTGATTGCGATGGCCAAGGCGATTGGCAAAGAACCGATTACCGTTAAAAATAGTCCTGGCTTTGTGGTCAATCGCATCTTGCTGCCCATGATTAACGAAGCATTTTTTGTTTTGGCCGAAGGACTCGCAAGTGCAGAAGACATTGACGCCGGTATGAAGCTCGGTTGCAATCAGCCAATTGGGCCGCTTGCCCTAGCCGACTTGATTGGCCTCGATACTTGCTTAGCGGTAATGGAGGTGTATTTCAGTAATTTTAATGACTCCAAATACCGTGCCTGCCCTTTACTGCGTGAATTGGTTGCAGCCGGGTATTTGGGTCGCAAAACAGGGCGTGGTGTGTATCACTACGACGCATAAAGAATGCCAACCATCAGCACCTTACCGCCGATTGTTCGTATTTTAGGATACGGCGGTTTAATTCCATTTATTGTTTGCGCTATCTTGGTTCAAGTGGCACCAATACCCTTTGATTTTGTCAGCGCGGAATCCCTTGCTGCCTACGGCGCTGTCATCTGCTCTTTTTTGGGCGCGATCCATTGGGGTGCTAACTTTCGACACCTTGGCAATGTTGCTAATAGTAGTAATTTAGCAAGCGTTGGTGATATCGGCGGATCCCGCTGGTTTGAACGAAACGCCTGGATCTGGGGGATTATTCCAGCGCTAGTGGCTTGGCTGGCACTGCACGTTTACATTCCGGTTGGTTTGTTGATGTTAGCCGCCATGCTCTTAGTTCAACGCGGCATTGATCAAAATACATACCAGTATTACTTTACTAGCAAAGCTGCATTGGATGAATTCATGGCAATGCGCACACGCTTGACTGTGATCGCCACACTCTGCCTGACATGGGCTGCCCTAGTCATGCTAGTGACCATGACGTGAGAGATCATCGAGTCCGGATCGAGTCCGAATGAGTAATCTGTTTGAAACCAAACCGCCGCCACCGCTGGCGGAAGTATTGCGCCCAAGCTCGATTGCGGAGGTGATCGGTCAATCGCATTTACTAGCCCAAGGCAAACCCCTTCAACTGGCTTTTGCATCAGGTAAACCGCATTCGATGATTTTGTGGGGACCTCCAGGCGTTGGTAAAACTACCTTAGCCCGTCTTTCTGCGAAGGCCTTTGATCGTGAATTTATTGCCATCTCGGCGGTGCTTGCTGGCGTTAAAGAAATTCGGGAAGCAATTGATCAAGCGCAGCAAAACAATAATCAATATGGCAAGCAAACTATTTTGTTTGTCGATGAAATTCATCGCTTTAACAAAAGCCAGCAAGATGCACTGTTGCCGCACGTCGAATCTGGTCTCTTTACATTTATCGGCGCCACCACAGAAAATCCTTCCTTTGAGGTGAATTCCGCCCTGCTTTCTCGGGCTCAAGTCTATGTTCTCAAATCCTTGAGCGCTGAAGAGCTGACTACCTTGGTTCAGCGCGCTAGGGCACATGCCATGCCAAACATTGAATTTGATTCTGCGGCCATAGACTCCATCATTGCCAATGCGGATGGTGATGCGCGGCGCTTACTCAATGTACTGGAGCAAATCCGGAATGCCATTTCGATTCCAGGGTCCGCCAAAGTAGTTGATCAAGCCTTTGTTGAAAATGCATTAACTACCAATGGCCGTCGATTTGATAAAGGCGGAGACCAGTTTTATGACCAGATATCGGCCCTGCATAAATCGGTGCGCGGCTCCAATCCGGATGCTGCGTTGTATTGGCTTTGCCGCATGCTCGATGGCGGCGCAGATCCACGCTACCTTGCGCGCCGCATTATTCGTATGGCATGGGAAGACATTGGTTTGGCCGACCCCAGGGCAATCCAACTCGCGAACGATGCGGCAGAAACCTATGAACGACTAGGCTCTCCCGAAGGTGAGCTGGTCCTTGGTCAAGCAATAGTCTATTTGGCTATTGCAGCCAAAAGCAATGCGAGCTATGTTGCATACAACAAGGCCCGAGCTTTTGCTGCTGCCGATCAAAGTCGGAACGTACCAAATCACTTGCGCAATGCGCCAACAAAGTTAATGCAGGAATTAGGCCACGGTAGTGCTTACCGTTATGCGCACGATGAGCCCTATGGCTATGCGGCAGGCGAAACCTACTTACCCGAAGGCATGGCTGAACCGCATTGGTACCAGCCGGTGGAGCGCGGCCTTGAAATTCAGATTGCGGAACGCATGGCTTTTTTGCGCTCACTCGACGAAGCAGAGAAAAAATGAAGGCGCGTCTTTACTTTGACATTATTTCTCCATTTGCCTATTTTTATGTGCAATTACGCCATCGACTTGAATCGCGTTTGCTAATCGAGCCTGTACCGGTATTGCTGGGTGGCCTATTGCGTGCCGCACGCAATCAAGGCCCTGGTGAAATCCCCACAAAGCGCCTGTATACCTATCAATCTTGCGTGTGGCAGGCAGCGAAGTTGGGCATTCCCTTTCGGTTTCCAGAGCACCACCCCTTTATTACCGTTGCAGCGCAGCGCCTTTTAGTGCAGGAACGGGCCGACTGGCCTATGGTCGAGCGGGCGTTTGAGTTTGTTTGGGTGATGGGCAAGGACCCCAACCTGCACTGGCCTAATTTTTGCGCGCACCTCCATTTGGATTCCAATACCCCTCGTCCCGAAAATGCCTCAACCAAAGCAGGCTTGATAGCCAACACGCAAGAGGCGGTGGATCGCGGCGCCTTTGGCGTGCCTACCCTTGCGATTGGGGATCGGATTTTTTGGGGGGTCGATGCCATCGATTGGGCCATCGACTACCTTAATCACCCAGAGATGTTTGATCAAGCAGCCTATCGGGCTGCTGCATCTGTCCCGAACGGCCTGCCGCCTACACCAGCATAAGCGTCACGCAATACAATGGAATAGACCTGTATTTGCCATTCATTTACCACTAGGAACAACCATGCGTACCTCCCCTTTTCGCTCTTACCGTGCAGTGATCACCGTCATCGCTAGCGCCTTTTTATTTGCTACCGGCGCAGCTAAAGCAGAGCCACGCGTCGAGTTCAAAACCAATCAAGGTAGTTTTGTTGTCGATGTGGATTCGGCGAAGGCGCCCAAGACCGTTGATAACTTCCTCAAATATGTTCAGATCGGCTTTTACAACGGTACGATCTTCCATCGTGTGATCGATGGTTTCATGATCCAAGGCGGCGGCTTCACGCCCGATTTGAATCAAAAGCCAACTAATTCACCCGTGGTTTCGGAAGCGCAAAACGGATTAAAGAATCAAATCTATACGATTGCAATGGCTAGAACCTCGGATCCCGATTCAGCAACTGCGCAATTCTTTATTAATGTGCGCGACAATCAAGGATTGGATTTCCCGAACGCCATGGGTAATGGCTATACCGTCTTTGGCAAAGTCATCTCTGGCACCCAAACCATTGACCGCATTCGTAAAATCCCAACCATGGTCGCACCAGCGCCTAAATTTGGACGGATGGCGGATGTACCTACCACCGCAGTTGTGATTGAGTCGGCGACCGTCTTAAAGTAATCTGAGACGCAATCGAGTCTTGCGATGATTCTGCTCGATGATGTCGAGAGTTGCGCGGCTAAACCCACTAGTCGCCTCTATCAAGAACCCCTCGTGTACTGGGCAGCATTTACACCAGCAGAGATTAATGCCTGCTTTAATGCGATCCAGTCGGCCCTAAAGGCGGATCAGTATGTGGTTTGCCTGGTTGCTTACGAGTATGGCCAAGTCATTCATCGACTACCCAGCACTCCGTCCCCTGCCGCAACTCCATCGATACCGCTGATTCAAGCATGGGCATACCATCGGCCAAAAACACTCACAAAAGCGGAAGTGGATGCATGGCTTGAAAAACAACTTGCGCAGCTAACGGATGATCAGCGTGTCAGTGGGGTAGCTTCCTGCACCGAATCCATTACGCAAGCCCAGTTCCAATCGGATGTCCTACGGATTCAGGAATGGATACGCTGCGGTGATATCTATCAAATTAATCACACGTACCGCATGCGGGGCGAAATTTATGGTGACCCGCTCGCTTTATACGCGCGACTAAGAGCACGGCAACCTGGGCGTTTTGGTGCATTTGTGCAAGAAGGCGACACTACCATCCTGTCGCAATCACCTGAACTTTTTGTAGAACGGGATGGGGATTGTTTACGCGCCATGCCTATGAAGGGCACAGCCAATGCCCGAACCGAGAGCCCAGAGCAATTGGCAAACGACCCCAAAAATCGTGCAGAAAATATTATGATCGTTGACCTCTTGCGCAATGATCTCAGCCGAGTTGCCTTACCGGGTAGCGTCACCGTACCTACTTTATTTCATGTTGCACAGCATGGAAATGTGCTGCAAATGACATCGACCATTGAGGCAACAGTAAAGCCCGATGCAAGCCTACGCACCATACTCGATGCGGTCTTTCCATGCGGCTCTGTTACGGGTGCTCCCAAAAAACGCAGTATGGAAATTATCCAGGAATTGGAAGGCACTCCCCGCGACTATTACTGCGGCGCCCTAGGCTGGCTTGACCCGAATGGGGATTTTGCATTTAGCGTTCCCATTCGCACGCTCAATCTAGAGGCGAGTTTAAGCGCCCGCCAAACCAAGTTCACCTTGGGCATCGGTGCTGGCATTACGATTGATTCCGATCCGGAACTAGAGTGGCAAGAGTGTCAAATTAAATCGGCATTTATTAACGAGATGCCTAGTGAGCTGGGTTTATTCGAGACCATTCGCGTTGAAGAGCAAAAGCCACTGCAGTTTGCGGCACACCTTGAGCGATTGCAACATTCTGCCTCTGTCCTGCGCATTCCATTTGAAGCGTCTCGGATTGCCGAGGCGGCTGAAGAGGCCTGCCAGGCAATTACCAGTCCACTACCCCATCGCTTGCGCATTGACTTATTGCCCGATGGCTCGGTTACTGCAATAGCCAATATCTTGGAACCGATTGCAAATGAAGTTACTATTTTTTGGGCGTCCAAGGTATTACCCGATGCAAATCAAGCCATCATGCAATCGAGTAATGTTCTATTGGCTCATAAAGTCAATTTACGGACCATATATGACTTGGCATGGAAAAATGCGGTGGCGCTGGGCGGTTTTGATGCGGTCTTTTTGAATGAGCAGGGTTTAGTCACCGAAGGAGGTCGTAGTTCGATTTTTATTCAGCCCAAAGGGTCAAGTGAATGGCTTACACCACCACTATCGGCAGGGGTACTGCCCGGTGTGATGCGCCAAAGCGTCTTAAATAATCCCCAGTGGAATGCCCGTCAAGCCACGATCACGGCAGCTGATCTAGTGGACGCCGACCGTATCCTGGTTTGCAATGCCCTGCGTGGCACGGTACCCGCCGTGCTGAAAGTCGGATAATCGAACGATGAAATCCTTTCCAATGCACTACTGCTCAAAATGCGGATCAACCGTGACATTACGCATCCCTGCAGACGATACGCGCGAGCGCTATGTATGCAACAGCTGCGCTACCGTGCACTACCTTAATCCGCGCAATGTTGTGGGCACTATTCCGGTATGGGGTGAGCAAGTATTGCTGTGCCGCAGAGCCATCCAGCCACGCCATGGCTTTTGGACTTTGCCTGCTGGCTTTATGGAAATCGGCGAGAGCACCAGCCATGGCGCCGCCCGAGAAACATTAGAGGAAGCTGGGGCCCATGTGGAAATCGGCCCCTTGTTTTCATTAATCAATGTGCCTCACGTTGAGCAGGTGCATTTGTTTTACCTCGCCAGTTTACCTACTCCCGAGTTTTCGGCGGGTGAGGAAAGCCTTGAGGTCGCGCTTTTTTATGAGCACGAAATCCCTTGGTCCGAACTGGCCTTTCCGACCACCAAGCAAACGCTGCAGTGGTTTTTTGCCGATCGCAGTGCCGGCCTGCTTAAGGCGGATACTGAGATTACTGTCCGATCCCGCGATATCCTCCCCTCTGAATCCATTTAAGCAATGAATCAGATTGCATGGCTGGGGCCTGATGATGCGTTTCCCGATCCAGCGTTCATGCCCGATCCAGATCCTGAAGTATTGGGACTCTTTGCAGTCAGTGAACGCATCTACCCCGGACAGCTTGAAACTGCCTATCGACTCGGCTTATTTCCCTGGTATTCCGACAATCAACCGGTTTTGTGGTGGTCGCCAGACCCGCGGATGGTACTAGAGCCGAAAAATTTTAAGGTGAGCGCCTCATTGCAAAAAACCATGCGGCAGTTTTATCACGATCCCACATGTCATATTGAGGTCGACGGTGACTTTGGTGCGATTATGCGGGCCTGTGCCCTAAGCCTCCGCAAAGACCAGGATGGCACCTGGATCACCCATGAAATTGTTGACGCATACAGTCAGCTATATGAAAACGGCTTTGCCCACAGCATTGCAATCAAGCAAGGCGATCGCCTGTTGGGCGGCCTGTACTGCGTTAGTTTTGGCTGCATGGTCTTTGGTGAATCGATGTTTAGCCGCCAACGGGATAGCTCGAAGCTTGCCTTAGCTCTGCTTTGCGCCTGGTGCTACGATAACGAGGTGCCGATGATTGATTGCCAACAAGAAACCGCCCACCTCCGATCCCTTGGGGGAGGCCCGATCCCGCGTACCCAGTTTTTATCGCTGGCGCGCGATGCAATCGGTCGGAAGTCCATCAGTACCCCATGGCGTTTTGATAAAACCGCATTGGAGCGTTGGCTATGAGCCAAATCAATGATCTCCCGATTACTGCGTTGCAGTTTTATGCGACAGCATCTTATACCTGCAGCTATCTGCCACTGCAAACCGCGCGATCACAAGTTGCTACGCCATCCCATCTAGTGCAAAGTGATATGTACGGCGATCTAGTCAACGCCGGATTTCGGCGCAGCGGGCTATTCACATACCGGCCCTATTGCGATCACTGCAAGGCGTGCATTGCTACGCGCATACCGGTAAAGTATTTTGTTCCGAGTCGCAGTCAACAGCGCGCGCGCAATCAACATGCCAATTTAGAAACCCGCGTTCTCCACTTAAGTTACACGGACGAGCACTACGCACTGTATCGCCACTACCAAGAGCAGCGCCATCATGATGGCGAAATGAACCGCGATGATCAAGAGCAATACACGCAATTTTTACTGCAAAGCCGAGTGAACTCGCGATTGGTTGAGTTCCGAGACGGCCCTCAGGATCCACAGCCGGGTCGCCTACGTATGGTTAGCATCATTGATATTCTCGAAGCAGGCATTTCGTCGGTCTACACCTTTTACGATACCACCGTAGCCAAAGCCAGCTATGGTACCTACAGCATTTTGTGGCAAATAGCGCAAGTCAGGCAACTGAAGCGGCCCTATCTCTATTTGGGTTACTACATCCAAGAGAGTCAGAAGATGGCATATAAGTCGAAGTTCAAGGGCATCGAAGGTTTAATTGATAACCTCTGGCAGCCCTTAGATACGCGATAATTCGATTCATGTCTGCATACTCCTTTTTACGCCCTGGGCTCTTTTGCCTTGACCCTGAGCAGGCCCATAACCTGGCGCTCGGTAGCATGGACCGCGCGCATGCGCTCGGCTTACTTTCGCACGTTGTACCCAAACCGGTCATCGACCCACAAGTATTCTGCGGCTTGTCTTTGGGTAATCGGGTTGGACTTGCTGCAGGCCTCGATAAAGACGGCAAGCACATTGATGCACTCGCCGCCCTGGGTTTTGGCTTTTTGGAAATTGGAACGGTAACGCCACTGCCACAAGCGGGCAACCCAAAGCCGCGCATGTTCCGTTTAAGCCAAGTCGATGGAATTATTAACCGCATGGGCTTTAATAACGATGGCGTCGATGCTTGTGTTGCCCGCGTTAAGGCCTCACGCTTCTGGCAGTCAGGCGGCATTATTGGCTTAAATATAGGTAAGAACGCCAGTACCCCAATCGAAGCTGCTGCCGATGATTATGTGATCGGATTAAAAAAGGTCTACGCCGTTTCTGCCTACATTACGGTGAACATTTCATCGCCCAATACGAAGAACCTCCGAGCGCTGCAAGGCGAAGTGATGCTGCGTTCCTTGCTGAGCAACATTCAGCTTGCGCGCACTGCCCTATGCGATGAGTATGGCGTTCGCAAACCATTATTCTTAAAGATAGCGCCAGACCTCGATCCCAATGACATCCGTTTAATCGCCGATTTACTCCTTGAATTTGAAATTGACGCAGTGATTGCAACTAATACGACGATTGAGCGAGGCGCCGTCGCGCATCTAGAACATGGCGCCGAGGCCGGCGGACTCTCTGGCGCGCCCGTTAGCGCCCTATCGAATGCCGTTATAGGGTCGCTCAAACAACACCTTGGCAACCGAGTACCTATTATTGGTGTCGGCGGCATTATGTCGGGAAGCGATGTCCAGGAAAAGCGTGCTGCCGGAGCCAGTCTGGTGCAAATTTATAGCGGGCTCATTTTTAAGGGCCCGGAATTGGTTCGGGAATGCGCTCTTGCCCTGAAATAGCGGTCTAAAGGACCTCTTTCTGGAAGTAGTTTTCACATTGTGCAATTCCCCAAAGAATGGCTACAATGAAGCAATGGAAAACCCCAAAGTAGCAAAAATGGCTAAAGCTCCTGGTGAGGTTGGTAAAACCGCCATTCAGGTGGTTGAACGCATGATGAATTTGCTCGATGCGCTTGCTAAGCATGAAGATGCGTGCAGCCTCAAAATTTTGGCCGAGCAAACCGCCCTGCACCCGTCTACTGCGCACCGCATCTTAAATGACATGGTGGCCTGTAGATTGGTCGAGCGCGGGGATGGCGGCACCTACCGACTCGGCCTGCGACTCTTGGAGCTCGGCAATCTAGTCAAGGCAAGGCTCTCCGTTCGGGAGGCGGCCCAAGCGCCAATGCGTGCGCTCCATAAAATTACCGGAGAAACCATCAACCTATCTGTACGCCAAGGTGATGAGATTGTGTACGTGGATCGTGCCTACAGCGAACGCTCCGGCATGCAAGTGGTTCGCGCGATTGGCGGTCGTGCGCCACTGCACCTTACCTCCGTTGGCAAACTCTTTTTAGCAAGCGATGATTCAACTAAAGTTCGAGCCTATGCAACCCGCACCGGCTTAGCTGGACACACCCGCAATAGCATTACAGAGTTGCGTAAGCTTGAAAACGAGTTGGCCAAAGTCAATCAGCTGGGGCATGCCAGCGACGATGAAGAATTAGAGTTGGGTGTTAGCTGCTTAGCAGCTGGTATTTTGGATGACACTGGCAAATTGGTTGCGGGCCTATCGCTCAGCGCGCCTACGGATCGCATTCAGGCCGATTGGCTCAAGGCTCTGCAAGATACAGCGATGCAAATTTCAAAAGGGATGGGATTTACTTCAAAGTAAGCGTCGTTACATCAAGCGCCGCAGAGGGCGGATTTCACTCGGATCCATTTGCTGATACCAATCTTTAACCCGTACCGCATCTGCAAAACGGGATTGCGTCCCCACTGAATCTAAAAAGACGAGCAATAAAGGGGAGCCGTTGATATTAGCCTGCATCACTAAGCATTTACCAGCGGCACTAATAAAACCTGTTTTCTGCAATCCAATATCCATGTCGCCGGAACGAACAAGGCGATTGGTATTCAAAAAGGTTTGTTGGCGATTGTTAATCACCATGGTTAGCGCTGGCCAAGTCGAATACTCTCGAATCTCCGTGTACTGATACGATGCGCTCACCATTTTCACTAAGTCATCTGCACTGGCTACGTTCTCACTGGATAAGCCACTGGGATCAGCAAAGTGTGAGCTCCGCATACCGAGGTCGCGCGCTTTCTGATTCATTGCTGCAACAAAGGCAGGAATGCCGCCGGGGTAGTTTCTGCCCAAAGTAAAGGCAGCACGATTTTCAGAGGACATCAGCGATAACACCAATGCTTCACGGCGCGTAAGGGATGTACCAGCCACAAGCCGAGATTTTCCGTAGCTACGGGCATCCTCCGCATTAATCTTGATGGACTCGTCCAAAGATAAGTCGGCATCAAGCACTACCATTGCACCCATTAATTTAGTAATGGATGCAATCGGAAGGCTCACTCCCGTATTTTTTTCAAACAGTACATCATTGGTATCTTGATTGACCACGATTGCCACGCTGGACTTGAGGCTGAGGTCATCATGCTGCCCCCGTAAGCCCATCGCAGTAGCAAACGAAGGCCTTGAGCCGGTAGTTGCATTATTTGCAGGGCGAGTTACGGTAACCCGTACATCTTTGGTTTTTTTGCTACTAGCAGCGTTACTGGTCTTTGCGGGCTTTGTTGTTTTGCTTGGTTTACTCGCGCTACCCGGTTTTGCGGCAGGCGCTTTATATGCGGATTGATTTTTTTTTGGCTTCTCTTTCGAGGGCGTCTGTTTTTGATTGTTCGGGTTTGCTTGGGCAATCGCAGGGTCGGGTAAATAAGAGACCGCAAACAGGGTCATCAATAAGGCCACTCCGAGCTGGCTTCGTAATCGCATGCAGCACTACCTTATAACCAAACAATAGCAGTAATGATACTGAACTTTGACGGGTTCAGGGTGATTTATTGCCTTACCTTTTGATTCACCAGCACTACCGCTCCCATCGTCAACACAATCCCCGCTGCCATCATCCAAGTCAGCGGCTCATCGAACAATAACCACGCCATAATTGCAGTCGTAGGTGGCGTTAAGTACAAAAGACTAGTGACCTTTGTTGCTGCTCCCTTACGAATTAGGATGAACAGCAAGCTAACAGAACCAATCGAGATTGGAAATATGGCCCAGAGCATCGCAATAATGACGGGCGCATTCCAAACCATGGTGCCCTCTTCAAAAAGTACCATGTAAAAAAAGGATAAGAGCAAGGCGGTACTGAACTGAATTAAGGAACCCGATCGCAGATCAAATACAGGGCAATACTTTTTTTGGTAGAGCGTGCCGAAAGTAATCGATAGCAATGCAGCAACAGCAAGAAGATAACTTGCGACCGGTATGGGCACAACGTTCATTTTCTCCGCAACGACAAGGCCAACTCCCGCTATACCGAGTAACAAACCAATCCACTGTCGCGGCGATACATGCTCGGATACCCAGGCCGCAAACCAAGCCGTAATAATGGGTTGCAAACCAACAATCAGAGCCACCAGCCCTGCAGTCATGCCAAGGCGAACGGCAGACCATACGCCCATCAAGTAACCAAATTGCAGGAGTATTCCGGCAATCAGCAAATGCCTGAATTGCGATTGATTAGGCCAAGAGGCTGGACGCCAAATTAAACTAAGCGCGCCCATGGCAAGCAAAATGCCCACGTAGCGCCAAAACAAAAATGTGGCTGGCTCTACATAGGGCATCGCTAACTTAGCAATGATGAAACCGGTGCTCCATAAAAGAACAAAAACAGGGGTAATTGCACCCTCAAGCTTTAATGCCATAAATCCTTTTTTGCGCTATTTTAAATGCGGTTGCCTGATTTTAGCCTCAGGAAGACCTCCTCAAGCTGAATAATCCTTTACTTAAGAAATACTTTATAAGCAATTGTTATTAATGGTTTTTTTTATACTAAATATGAGAAATAGAATCTTTGTGCATCGCAACAAAAAGAACTATAATGTGAGCAGAGCGTTAAAACTAAAGAGTAATCCATACCCTAATCGGAGAATCAAGATGAACCTCACACCAGAACAATTGGCCGCAGCACAGAAGGCCAACTTAGAAACCCTCACCGGCATCACAAACCAAGCCTTGCTCAGTATTGAGAAATTGGTTGAATTAAACATGCACATAGCCAAAGCTAGCCTAAGTGATAGCATGCACAGCGCCAAAAAGGTACTGGAAATCAAAGATGTCCAACAGCTATTAGCCCATCAAGCCGAAGCAGTGCAGCCCATGGCGGAAAAGATGATGGCCTACAGCCGCCATTTATATGAATTAGCGAACGATACGCAGGCAGGCTTTTCCAAGACAACTGAAAAAGAAATGCAAGCCAGTCAGAAAAAAATGAACGCCATGGTTGAGGATTGGAGCAAAAATGCCCCTGCCGGCTCCGAGGCAGCAGTTGCTGCCATGAAGCAGGCGATTGCTTCCGCCAGCATCATTTACGAAAACAGCCAAAAAGCAATGAAACAGGCGCTCGATGTTGCGCAAACGAACCTCAGTAATGCAACTGAAACTGTTCTGAAGGCTACTGAAAAAGCCGGAAAATCTGCTAAGCGTTAATCCGAAATACACGCTCTAAGCAAAATCCCCTGTCCGGCATCGAACAGGGGATTTTTTCTTTCAGTAAGGTATTACTTCTTTCGCACAGGCGGCAGATCAGTGCAGTGGCCATGCGCCGCCTCCGCAGCCAAGCCGACCGACTCGCCTAGGGTTGGATGCGGATGAATGGTTTTACCCATATCAATGGCGTCTGCCCCCATCTCAATGGCAAGGCAGACTTCACCAATTAAATCGCCCGCATGGGTGCCCACAATACCGCCGCCAATAATGCGGTGGGTCTTGGCATCAAATAAGAGCTTGGTAAATCCTTCATCGCGGCCGTTTGCAATCGCCCGGCCACTAGCCGCCCATGGGAAGAGACCCTTCTCATAGGCAATGCTTTGCGCCTTGCACTGCTCTTCGGTAAGTCCAGCCCAAGCGACTTCTGGATCGGTATAGGCAACCGATGGAATTTGCTTGGCATCAAAAAAGGATTTCTGACCAGCCGCCGCCTCCGCTGCAACGTGGCCTTCGTGCACTGCTTTATGGGCCAGCATGGGCTGACCCACAATATCCCCAATCGCAAAAATGTGCGGGACATTGCTGCGCATCTGCTGGTCCACTGCAATAAAACCCCGATCATCCACTGCAACGCCGGCATTACCAGCATCAATTTTCTTGCCATTGGGTGAGCGCCCTACCGCAACCAAGACCAAGTCATACACTTGGGGCTCCGCAGGTGCAGCCTCGCCCTCAAACGCCACATGAATTCCGTCGGCCTTCGCTTCTGCTTTGGCGGCACGGGTTTTGAGCATGACCTTATCAAAGCGTCCGGCATTGTGCTTTTCCCAAACCTTCTCAAGATCACGATCGGCCCCTGCCATGAGCCCATCGAGCATTTCCGCAATATCAATTTTGGAGCCAAGCGCGCTATAGACCGTCGCCATCTCCAAACCAATGATGCCGCCGCCAATCACGAGCATGCGCTTTGGAATGCTCTTGAGCAGGAGCGCGCCCGTGCTATCGACCACGCGCGGATCATCCGGCAAGAACGGTAGCTTGATCGGCTGACTGCCTGCAGCAATAATGGCTTTCTGAAAACGAATCACTTCTTTTTGGTTGCCTGCTTCTTGGCCAGGTCCGGCAGTAAGATTGA
>CAWUTW010000052.1:0-26073 GCA_963925585.1 uncultured Polynucleobacter sp.
ACCGAACCAAAGATGCTGTCAAGTACGCCCAGGCCCCATGAGATCACCCAAACCGTGACCGCCACCGGAGCCCAAACCAGAATGCCTGCAATAAAGTATTTTTTCATAATTAATCTGCCTAGCCGGCATTTTAACGGCTAGAGGGAGGCAATGGGGTCTGACCTAGAAAATACTGAGGGAAATTAGCACGGCGCCCGCGATAAAGCCGCCCACAAAGAGCAAAGTCCCGGTAATCAGGCGCCGTGTCTGGCGCTCTTCCTGGAGCAGGGTTTTGAGTAAGGCCAGTTCAGCACCCTGTTCAGCTTTCGTTGACTGCGCCAAGCTGTCTGCCAGCAGGCGAGGCAAGGTCGGCAGAATTTTGGCCCAATTAGGCACCTCTGTTTTGAGGCCCTCAATTAAGCCCCGCCAACCCAACTGCTCGCTAATCCACTTTTCTAGGATTGGTTTGGCGGTTTTCCACAAATCTAAATCGGGATCCAGTTGCCGGGCTAAACCCTCCACATTCAGGAGCGTCTTTTGCAATAAAGTCAGCTGTGGCTGGATCTCGACATTAAAACGCCGCGAGGTCTGAAACAAACGCATCAGCACAATACCCAACGAGATTTCTTTTAGGGGGCGATCAAAGTAGGGTTCACACACAGAACGTACCGCACCCTCTAATTCTTCTACGCGCGTATCTGCAGGAACCCAGCCAGACTCAATGTGCAGTTCCGCAACGCGGCGGTAATTGCGATTAAAGAAAGCCAGGAAATTTTGCGCTAAGTAATTTTTATCCGTCTCACTTAGCGCACCGACAATGCCAAAATCCAAAGAAATAAATCGCCCGAATCGCTCTGGTTCGAGACAGATCAGAATATTACCTGGGTGCATGTCCGCATGAAAAAAACCATACTGAAACACCTGGGTAAAAAAGATTTCAACGCCATCGGCAGCTAATTTTTTAAAATCAACCCCTGCTGCGCGTAATTCATCGGTGCGGCCAATCGAGATCCCATTCATGCGCTCCATCACAATTACGCTGGTGTGGCACAGATCCCAATACATTTCCGGAATCATCAACTTATCTGAGTTGATAAAGTAGCGTCGTAACTGACTGGCATTGGCTGCCTCGCGCATCAAATCCAACTCATCGTGTAAAAAGACGTCAAACTCTGCAACAACTTCACGCGGCTTTAAACGCCGGCCATCGGCCGATACTTTTTCGACAATCTTCGCTAAGTCGTGCATCAAAGCCAAGTCGTCTTCAATCACCGGCAAGATACCTGGACGTAGTACTTTGATTGCTACCTCACGACCCTCCCATTCAGGGCGCTGTGGAGTCGCACGCAGCATACCAAAGTGCACTTGAGCTACCGAGGCACTGGCAATGGGGGTTGGATCAAACTGGACAAAGACTTCTTCAATCGGCTTGCCCAAAGCAGTCTCAATTAAGGCGCGTGACTCGGCATTTGAAAACGGCGGTACTTGATCCTGCAACTTAGCCAATTCATCCGAAATATCATCCGGCAATAAGTCACGGCGAGTCGATAAGACTTGACCAAACTTCACAAAAATCGGCCCAAGCGCTTCTAAAGTCAATCTGATTCGCATGCCGCGCGGCAATGAATTCGGAGACGCAAAGCAAGCAATCGAAAGTAAGATCCGTTTTATACCGGGCTTGAGGTTGTCGCGCAGCAAGGGCAACAAACCAAAACGCCATGCCGTAAAAAAGATGAAGCAAAGTCGTGCAAAGCGAGCCATGCTTATTTGCTCCTTTGCTGCAACAATGTAATACGCTTATCCAAGCGCTCGACGCTATCGCGTAATTCCATCAGTTGGTTTTTGTGTATTGCAAAATCACGCTGATTCAATAGAACTTTCTTTTCTTCACTGAGGTACTCAACGGCATTTTCAAGTAGATCGCGGCCAGCCGCTTTACCGGCGCTCGCTATTTTTTTTCCTTGGGCCACAGCAAAGTGCGCTGGCGCATCGCCAATGATTTTTGAGAGATCCTCTTCGTATTCCCAGCGCAACTGCCCCGCTAAGCGGCCCAATAACTGAGCCAAGTCGGCATCACCCGCAATCGTCACTGATTTAAATGTATTTTCCCGAATGGGACCACTGCTAGTTAGCAAGGTGGAAAGTGCTTTGCTTGAAATCGTGAGCGTCAGGGCTGTTCTGACAGACGACGTAACTTCCCCATCGGGGTTTAGGGCAGATACATCCGAATGGCGCACAGCATCCAATAGGCCGTTATTGTTAATCTGCACGGCAAAGCGACCAAAAGGCATTTCTAAGGCAATGGCTTTACCGGCGTGCTTTGCTAGCTCAGCGCTCGCCCAAGGCTCCCCCGCCAAGACATGATTAATGCCGTGGCAGATGGCTGCGCTGGTAATAGGCCTGGCGGAAGTTGATACCGAATTCATGGGTGCAAAAAACCCGCACGAATGCGGGTTTTTCCTTGGGGAAAGCCTAAGCTTAAACCAACTGCTGAATCCCGGCTAGAACCCAACCGCCAGCGCCATGAATTGGCTTGCTCAGGTTCCAAATTTCGGTAAATGACTCGGCTTGGGCATTTGCCTGCTCCCGAATCATGCCGGTGAATTGAATGCTGGCCAAATAATTGTCTTGGCCAGTTTCAACACCCAGCAGCTCGGCATTTAGGCTCACCACGTCGGTTTGATTACTTGCTTCAGCGCGTGCGTTCAAATCTTGCGTTAGGTTGCTAAACATTTCGGGGGTAGCAAACTCCCGCAAGGAATCCAAATCACCGTCATCCCATGCTTTTTGCAATTTAACGAAGTAGTGCTTTGCATTGTCCAAAAACGCATACTCATCAAAGCCAGGTGGCAAGGACTTAGCCACTTCAGGAACCACTGCAGCTGCGCCACCAAACGAGGCGGCAACAGGCACAAAGCCAGGCTCATTGCGTGCGTTGCCATGCTCATAGGCTGTGCGCTGCATGCCATTGTTCGCTGCAGCAGCTGGACTTGCCCGACCTGCGCCAGACATGGAAGGCATAAAGCGCTTCAGAACAAACAGGAGTAACAAGCCGACTGCCAAAGCAATCAAAAGACCAGTGAAGAAGGAAGCGGCCGCTTCACCCAAACCAAAATGGGAAAGAAGGTAAGCGATACCAAGGCCTGCTGCTAAACCACCCAACATGCCGCCAAATCCAGGGCGCTTGGGCGCCGCTGCCGCTGCATTACCAGCAGCGGGTGCCGCAGGCTGTGCTTGCTGCGCTGGCTTTTGAGCTTGCGCAGGCTGTGCTTGCTTTTGTACTGGGGCCGATTGACCGATATTTTTTCCGCTGCCCATGCGCTTGGCATCGACGTAACCAACCGAAGAAAAGGTCAATGCGACGGTAAGTACGATGGCTTTGATTGCATTTTTATTCATTTATTTAGGTCTCCAGTCATGCACAACAACAAAACTAACACTTAGTATTTAATACCAATATGGAGCGCTACGATACCCCCAGTTAACCTATGGGTATCAACGGCATCAAAACCGGCCTCCAACATCATATTTTTCAAGGTTTCTGCGTCCGGGTGCATTCGGATCGATTCAGCCAAATACCGATAACTTTCGGCGTCTTGGGCAATTTTTTCACCCAGCCACGGCAATACCTTAAAGGAATACACATCGTAGGCCGGCTGCAGCATGGCATCGGGCTTCGAAAACTCGAGTACCAAAACCCGCCCACCCGGCTTAATAACGCGCAGCATTTCACTTAAAGCGCGCTCTTTGTGCGTCATATTGCGAAGCCCAAACGCAACCGTCACCACATCAAAGTGGTTAGCTGGGAAGGGAATGGACTCGGCATCAAATTGCACGCAGGGCAAAACCATACCTCGGTCCATCAGGCGATCACGCCCCACCCCCAACATCGACGCATTGATATCGCTAAGCCAGACCTCGGCATCGGGGTGCTTGCCCCACTCTACTGCAGTTGCAAATGCGGCAGCGAGGTCGCCCGTGCCTCCAGCAATATCGAGAATGCACTGCCCAGGGCGAACCTGTGCCCGAGCGATCGTCAGTTTTTTCCAAATGCGGTGCAAACCAAATGACATCAAGTCATTCATCACGTCGTATTTATTGGCTACGGAATGAAAGACATCGGCGACCTTACCGGCTTTCTCTACCTCGTCTACCGTTTGGTAACCAAAATGGGTTTTATTCATATTGCCATATCTGAGGTGTTTATTTACTTCCGCAGGAATGGCCTTCGTGACCAGTTTGCGCTGTTGCAACGTCACGGCTTGCGCCTGCTTGCTTTAACTTATCGAGGTAATCGTTCCACAATGGATCCTGGTTTTCGCACAGAAAATACAAGTACTCCCATGAAAACAATCCGGAGTCATGTCCGTCTGAAAACATGGGGCGAATGGCGTAGTGGCCCACGGGCTCAAGCTCATTAATTCCGACATCGCGTTTGCCAGTCTGCAAAGTCTCTTGACCAGGACCGTGGCCCCGGACCTCTGCTGAGGGGGATAACACGCGTAAGAATTCAAACGGCAAACGGTATGAATTGCCGTTCTCGTAACTCAGCTCCAATACCTTGGATTGCTGGTGCATCACTACATTTGTTGGAATCATTAAACCAATACCCTCTCAATGCCACCTTGATTAGCCTGGGTGACGTAGTCTTGCATCCAATTGTCGCCCAAGATACGCTGTGCCATCTCAACCACGATGTAATCTGCGGTAGTTGCGCTATCGGCATCAAAGCGCGACAAGCCTTGTAAGCAGGATGGGCAGCTGGTTAGCACTTTGACCTCGCCAGTGAAATCCGCTTTTAAGTTAGTGGCCGCCTTTTCCATTTCAATCTGCTTACGAAAGCGGATCTGCGTGGAAATATCAGGGCGCGTCACCGCCAAAGTACCGGCCTCACCACAACAACGCTCATTCTTCAAAATGGCTTGTTTATCTTCCGTCTGAATTAGTTCATTCACGGTCTTCAGTGGATCTTGCAACTTCATCGGCGAATGGCAGGGGTCATGGTACATGTAGCGTACCCCCGTCACGCCCTCTAACTTGACGCCCTTCTCCAATAAGTATTCATGAATATCAATGATTCGGCACCCAGGAAAAATCTGCTCAAACTGATAACCCGCCAATTGGTCGTAGCACGTACCACAGGATACTACGACGGTTTTAATGTCTAAATAGTTCAACGTATTAGCAACCCGATGGAACAGCACGCGATTGTCTGTAATCATCTTCTCTGCTTTGTCGAACTCGCCGTTGCCGCGCTGTGGGTAGCCGCAGCATAGATAGCCTGGTGGTAATACGGTTTGCACACCGACATTCCACAGCATAGCCTGGGTAGCAAGACCTACTTGCGAGAACAAACGCTCAGAACCGCAACCTGGAAAATAAAACACCGCCTCGGTATCTGCAGTCGTTATCTTTGGATCGCGAATAATCGGGACGTAATTAGCATCTTCAATATCCAAGAGGGCTCGGGCGGTTTTCTTAGGTAAGTTCCCCGGCATCTTCTTATTAATAAAGTGAATGACCTGTTCTTTCATCGGCGGCTTGCCTACGGTTGCGGGTGGCGTAGCCGTTTGTTTTTTAGCGAAGCTGCGCAGCAAATTATTCGCAATGCGCTGCGCCTTGTAACCCCACTCAATCACTACTTTACGCGTCAAGCGAATCGTATCGGGGTTGCTGGCATTCAAAAAGAACATGGATGTGGCTGTGCCAAGATTGAAACGCTGCTGACCCATCTTGCGCAATAAATTACGCATATTCATGGTCACATCACCAAAGTCGATCTTGACTGGGCAAGGCGTGGCGCACTTATGGCAGACCGTACAATGAGCCGCTACGTCATCAAACATTTCCCAATGGCGGATTGAAATACCGCGCCGGGTCTGCTCCTCGTATAAGAACGCTTCGATAAGCAAGGATGTTGCCAGGATCTTATCGCGTGGGCTGTAAAGCATGTTTGCTCTAGGCACATGGGTCGCGCAGACGGGCTTGCATTTACCGCAGCGCAAACAATCTTTCACGCTATCGGCAATCGCGCCAATGTCGCTTTGCTGCATGATCAAGGACTCGTGACCCATTAATCCAAAGCTGGGCGTATAGGCCATGCTCAAATCCGCATGGGGCATCAACTTACCCTTATTAAATCTGCCTTCTGGGTCAACGCGGTTTTTATATGCCCTGAAGTCTTTTAATTCTTCTTCGGTAAGGTACTCGAGTTTAGTAATGCCAATACCGTGCTCACCTGAGATCACACCATCGAGCGAACGCGCCAAGGCCATAATTTGGTCAACCGAGCGATGCGCATCTTGCAACATGCCATAGTCATCGGAGTTCACTGGAATATTCGTATGCACGTTGCCATCACCGGCATGCATGTGTAGCGCGACAAATACACGCTTACGCAAAATAGCTTGATGGGTCTTTTCTAGCTCAGCCAAAATCTGTTCAAAGGCAGCGCCGCCAAAAATGATGCGCAACTCCGCACGTACATCCGTCTTCCACGATGCGCGCAAGGTGTAGTTTTGTAACTCAGGAAAGAAACGATCGAGGTCATTCAACCAACTAGACCAACGCGTCCGCACCTGCTGGAGGAGGGCAATAGCGCCATCGACACGATCACCCAGAATTTCTGCGGGAGAGATGTCATCATCTTCGTCGGCCTTACCCAGCGGTAAATTGCCTTTGCGCAAGAATGCTTCAAGTGCATCCAATAACTGTAGTTTGTTTTTAAGGGAGAGTTCAATGTTGATGCGCTCAATGCCATCGGTGTATTCACCCATGCGATCGAGTGGAATTACGACGTCTTCATTAATCTTGAAGGCATTGGTATGGCGTGCAATCGCGGCGGTACGCGCTCGGTCTAACCAAAATTTCTTGCGCGCTTCGGGGCTAACGGCAACAAAGCCTTCACCAACGCGTAAATTAGCCATGCGCACCACTTCACTCGTTGCAGCCGCGACAGCAGACTCATCATCGCCAGCGATATCGCCGATCAATACCATCTTCGGTAGGGTATTGCGCTTGGACTTCGTGGAGTAACCCACTGCTTTTAGATAGCGATCATCCAAATGCTCAAGACCGGCCAGAATAGGGCCACCCTCGCGACTCAAACCATCGAGGTAGGCTTTAATCTCCACAATGCTCGGAATGGCTTCGCGTGCCTGACCAAAGAACTCCAGGCAAACGGTACGCATGTACTGCGGCATACGGTGCAGAATCCAGGTGGCACTCGTAATCAGGCCATCACAGCCCTCTTTTTGAACGCCCGGTAATCCGGATAAAAACTTATCGGTAACGTCTTTACCTAATCCTGCCTTCCGAAAGCGACGGCCTTCGATATGGAGGGTCTCGCGACGCAACACCTTCTCGCCCGGCGCCTGCAATCCATCGGACCACACTAAGTCAAACTGCGCAGCATCGGCCTCATGAATCTTGCCGAGGTTATGGTTGACACGAATCACATCGAGCCAATTCCCCTCGGGGTCAACCATGCGCCAACTAGCCAGATTGTCTAAAGCAGTACCCCATAAAACGGCTTTCTTGCCGCCTGCATTCATCGCCACGTTACCGCCAATGCAACTGGCATCGGCCGAAGTGGGGTCTACCGCAAACACCAAGCCCACTCGCTCTGCCGCCTCGGCAACGCGACGCGTTACAACGCCAGCGCCCGTGAAAATGGTGGGTACTACCTCACTTAAACCAGGCAGCGTTACTCGAACCACAGGGTCAATTTGTTCCAGCTTTTCGGTATTGATGACAGCCGACATAGCGACTAAGGGAATCGCACCACCGGTGTAGCCAGTACCGCCCCCGCGTGGAATGATGGTGAGCCCAAGCTCAATGCAGGCTTTAACTAAGCCCGGTATCTCTGCTTCGGTATCTGGCTTCAAAACTACGAATGGGTATTCGACACGCCAATCGGTTGCATCGGTCACGTGGGCGACACGCGACATGCCGTCAAAAGCGACATTATCGAGAGCAGTATGGCGACCCAATACCTTTTGTGCGCGTTTACGTAACTGGGCAACTGTTTCAAAATTCTGCTCGAACAACTCGACCGCAGTCCGCGCTGCTTTAATCAAGATTTCAACCTGATCGGCCGAATCACCCGTCATTCTTTTTTCGACTTCACCCAAGCGATGCCAGAGCGCGCTAATCAGCATGCTGCGGCGCTTGGTGTTATCCAATAAATCGTCTTGCAAATAGGGATTGCGCTGAACTACCCAAATGTCACCCAAGACCTCGAAGAGCATGCGAGCCGAGCGACCCGTCTTGCGGACACCGCGGAGTGAATCCAGTACGCGCCAGGACTCCGGCCCTAAAAGGCGAATGACGATTTCACGGTCTGAGAAGGAGGTGTAGTTGTACGGAATTTCCCGTAAACGGGGCTCCCCAGCCTCAGCAGTGAGCAATTGATTTAATCCGAGTGGGGCGTTCATGGAGTGGAGTTTGTTAAATAGGCATTTTAAAGGAGTAATCCGATACTGACAGGAATTCCCTAATTCGGCTGACGGCCCCAATAAAACCTTGCAAAACTAAGGGCTTAGGGGCCATCCGTGGTACGCTCATCGCATGGCAATCAACTATTTAAAGAAAATATTAACAGCTCGCGTTTATGACGTTGCACGCGAGACTGAATTGGAGTTAGCGCCCGCTTTAACGCAGCGTCTTGGCAATCGAGTTTTGCTTAAGAGGGAGGATAACCAACCGGTTTTTTCTTTTAAGCTACGCGGCGCTTACAACAAAATGGCCCAGCTAAGCCCTGCCGCCCTCAAACGCGGCGTCATCGCTGCGTCGGCCGGAAACCATGCCCAGGGCGTAGCCCTCGCAGCTGCCAAAATGAAATGCAAGGCAGTCATTGTGATGCCAATAACGACCCCTGCAGTCAAAATCGATGCAGTCAAGGCACGTGGCGGCTCTTGGACGGAGCTGGTCTTGTTTGGCGAATCGTATAGCGATGCCTTTGATCATGCGAAGGGATTAGAGAAAAAACGGGGCTTAAGCTTCGTTCACCCCTTTGATGATCCCGACGTCATCGCCGGTCAAGGAACAATCGCACAAGAAATTTTGCAACAACATCAAGCCCCGATTGATGCCATTTTTGTGGCCATTGGTGGTGGTGGCCTGATTGCCGGCATTGGCGAATACGTCAAAGCCGTTCGCCCAAAAACCAAAATTATTGGCGTGCAAGCCGCTGACTCGGATGCCATGCGCCAATCACTCAAAGCAGGTCGCCGTGTCGAACTGAAAGAGGTGGGTTTATTTTCTGACGGCACTGCCGTCAAGTTAGTCGGCAAAGAAACCTTCCGCATCTGCAAACGCGTGGTGGATGACATCATTACGGTTGATACCGATGAAATTTGCGCCGCCATTAATGATGTGTTTACCGATACGCGCAGCATTTTGGAACCCGCTGGCGCACTCGCCATTGCCGGTCTCAAGAAATACGTGGAAAAGAAAAAAGTAAAAGATAAAACCTTTATTGCCATAGCATGCGGCGCCAATATGAATTTCAGTCGCCTCCGTTTTGTGGCTGAGCGCGCCGATGTCGGTGAGTTTCGGGAGGCCATCTTTGCGGTTACCATTCCGGAGGAGCGGGGCTCCTTCAAACGCTTCTGTCAATTGCTCGGCAAGCGCAACGTAACCGAGTTTAATTACCGCATTGCGGATCAAGCCAAAGCGCATATTTTTGTTGGCATTGGTACGCAAAAGTCGGGCGACAGTATCGAGATCGCCAAGCATTTTGCAAAAGCGGGATTTGCGACGATTGATTTAACCCACGATGAGCTTGCTAAATCCCATCTCCGGCATATGGTCGGCGGTCACTCTCCCTTAGCACACGATGAACTGCTGTACCGCTTTGAATTCCCTGAGCGCCCCGGTGCCTTGATGCGCTTTTTAACCAGCATGGCGCCCAATTGGAATATCAGCCTATTTCATTACCGTAACCATGGTGCAGACTACGGTCGCATCCTCGTCGGCATTCAAGTGCCCAAAAATGAACAGAAGCAATTTCAAGCCTTCTTGGCTTCCCTCGGCTATCCGCACTGGAATGAAAGTGCGAACCCTGCCTACCAGCTTTTCTTAAAGTAACGAAGCTCAATGTCCTATAGTCTGACCGGAAAGCTCGTAGTGGCGATTTCATCGCGCGCGCTCTTTGACTTTGAGGAAGAGAATCGCTTATTTGAAACCAGCGATGACAGCGCTTATATGAAGCTGCAGCTAGATCGATTGGCTATGCCGGCGCAAACGGGTGTTGCCTTTCCCTTGGTACAAAAACTACTGGCCTTTAATGATGGTGACGAGCAACGCGTTGAGGTTGTCATCTTGTCACGCAATGATCCAGTTAGTGGCTTGCGTGTGTTCCGCTCCGCAGAGCATCACCAGCTTCGTTTGGAGCGCGGCGTATTTACTCGTGGCAGGCCGCCCTACCATTACCTGCGCTCATTGCAGGCGAATTTATTTTTATCTGCCAATGAAGATGATGTGCGCGCTACGATTGATGCTGGCTTTCCGGCGGCGCGTGTCTACCCCGAGTCCAGCAAAACAGCAGAGTCGCATCCCAACGAAATCCGCATTGCTTTTGACGGTGACGCCGTTTTGTTTTCAGATGAAGCAGAGCAAGTTTTTCAAAGTAGCGGGCTAGAGGCATTTGTTGATCACGAAAGCAAAAAGGTAGCAATTCCCTTGCCGCCCGGTCCATTTAAGCCGCTACTAGAAGCACTACACCGCCTGCAAAGCCAGTCTGGAAAACAGGCTGCCCATGGCATGCGAATTCGGACTGCTTTAGTTACTGCCCGCTCTGCCCCTGCGCATGAGCGCGCGATCCGCACCCTAATGAACTGGGGCATTGATGTGGATGAAGCCATGTTCTTAGGTGGCCTTTCCAAAAGTGAGTTCCTCCGCGAATTTGAACCCGATTTTTTCTTTGACGATCAAACCGGGCATTGCAACTCAGCGGCCTCAGTCGCGCCTACTGGTCACGTGGTTTCTGGGGTCGCTAATCGTCCAAAATCCAGTAGTTAATTTGGGCACGCCTTAGCCACTTTCTCCATGAGCTACTCCGACTCCCCCCGCTTGCCGCTTGGTAAAGAAACGGCATATCCTCAGCGCTACGACCCCAGTGTGCTGTTTCCGATTCCGCGCGCAGAAAACCGGGCGAAGTTGGGCCTTAGTGCGGTAAGCGCACTCCCATTTTTTGGGGTTGATCTATGGAATGCATTTGAGCTCAGCTGGCTCAATTTAAAAGGCAAACCACAAATTGCATTAGCTGAGTTTGAAATCCCCGCAGACTCGCCTTACATGATCGAATCCAAATCCTTCAAGCTGTTTTTAAATAGCCTAAACAGTGAACGCATTGCAGATGAAGAAGCATTACGTGAGCGTGTCGCGGCGGATTTATCTGCGGTTACAGGGGCGCCTATTCGCATGCGTATTCTCACTCCAGAGCAGCTTTCAAAACGCGGCATGCGGGAAATGGATGGGGTTTTACTGGATCGCCTTGATATTGAAATTGATCCGAACGTGACAGCAAATCCCGCTTTACTAAAAGCGGATCATGACAGATCCCCTATAGAGCAATGTGTAGTCTCGCATTTACTTAAATCGAATTGCCCAGTAACCGGGCAGCCGGACTGGGCCAGCATTCAAATTCGCTACCAAGGTAGACCGATTGAAGAAGAAGGTTTACTGCGTTATTTAATTGGGTTTCGGGAGCTCGGGGAATTTCATGAGCACTGCGCTGAAACCATCTTTTGCGATATCAAGCGGCAGTGTAAGCCAGAAAAGTTATCGGTCTATGCACGCTACACGCGGCGTGGCGGTCTTGATATCAATCCGTTTCGAACGGATTACAACGCTGTCTGGCCTGACAACATACGCCACGCCAGACAGTAGTGCTTATTTAAAACGGAATATCGTCGTCCATGGCTCCGAGCGATGCTGCTGTGGGGGCTGGTGCTCCGTTCGACTCAGACGACTTAGGACGCGAGTAGCTTTCACCACCTTCACCGCCGCCCGCCATCTTCGAGCCCAGCATCTGCATCGAGTCCGCCACAATCTCAGTGGAGTATTTTTCTTGTCCGCTGGCATCAGCCCACTTGCGTGTACGCAAACGGCCTTCGACGTATACCTGCGAGCCCTTTTTTAGGTACTGCCCTGCAATTTCAGCAAGCTTGCCAAAAAACGCAACGCGATGCCATTCTGTGGTTTCTTTCATCTCACCGGTCTGCTTGTCTTTATAGCGATCCGATGTAGCTACTGAAATATTGGTTACTGCGTCGCCGCTAGGCATGTAGCGTGTTTCTGGGTCACGTCCAATGTTACCCACGATGATGACTTTATTTACCGATGCCATGATGTCTCCCGAAGAAAATGTATGTGAAAAAAATGTAAATCAATGCACTAGTGTTAATGAGGCTTGTACAGCAGGTAAGTAGTCAACTTGTCTGTTTATGCGGCTGGAGTTTCCTGGGCTTGCTTTTTTGCTGGTAACTCGCGCATCGACCATGCAATTATAAGCCAGGCAAAAATGAGCGTCATTCCAAGCATAAACACCGATAACTCACCAAAGTATTGGGTTACCAAACCACCAATCGCAGCACCAAAAAAGAGTCCTAAAGACTGGGTGGTGTTGTAAATACCGAGTGCCGTACCCTTGGAATCTTGCGCCCAACGTGATACCAATGAGGGCTGCAATGCCTCGAGTAAATTAAATCCGACAAAGTAAATCAGCAAGGCTGCTGAAATCAGCAAAATGGTAGTGGCCTCAATAAAGACGACTTGCGAAATGAACAGGAGGCCAATGGCCACCAATACCGCAACCCGGAGACGTTGCTTCTTTTCACCCAACACCAAAATAGGTGCCATTAATGCAAAGGAGATCAGCAATACCGGGAGGTAAATTTCCCAATGGCGTGCCAGTGGAAAGCCCATTTGCACTAATAGCCGAGGTACGACTAAAAACATCGCAACCTGAGTTGCATTGAGCACAAAAACGCCAATGTTTAAGCGCATCAATTCCGAGCGTCGCAAAATAGTAAAAAATGGGGTGTGCTGGGGAATGGCTTTTTTCTCTGGGATCGGTACGTACCAAAGCGCAACCAAAATGGCCACAAAACCCATTCCAGCCAATAAGAGAAACATGCCGTCTAAGCTAATCCAGCGATAAATTGGGGCAGCCAAAACCAAGGAGAGCGCAAATGAAATAGCAATGCTGCCGCCAACAATAGCCATGGCCATGGTTCGCACCTTTTCGCTCACCAAGTCGGCCACCCAGGCCGAAATCGCCGCAGAAATTGCGCCGGCGCCCATTAGTCCACGACCAATGCCAATCCACAGTAAGTCATCGTGGCTAGCAGCAATCAGGGCGCCGAGCACAAAGCAAATCAGGCCGCCCACTACAACCGGGCGCCGGCCGATCCGATCCGACAGTGCGCCCAGCGGAATGTGAAAAAACGCCTGAACAATATTGAACATGCCGAGGGACAAGCCCACCAAAAAGGCTCGGTCGCCGCCTGGCAAGCCCTCTGCGTGCAGACTAAACACGGGCAACAGCAGGAAAAGGCCCAGCATACGCAGGCCAAATATGCCCGCCAAGGCTAGAGTGGATCGAAGTTCAGAAGAATTCATGGGAAAAGGCTATATTAACAAGTTACGCCTAAAAACCATGAATAACGAAATCAAGATCCGCGGTGCCCGTACGCACAACCTCAAAAATATCAATTTAGATATTCCCAGAGAGAAATTAGTCGTCCTTACCGGCCTCTCGGGGTCTGGCAAAAGCTCCCTGGCATTCGATACCCTGTATGCCGAGGGGCAGCGTCGCTACGTCGAGTCGCTGTCTGCCTATGCCCGTCAATTTCTACAGCTAATGGAAAAGCCGGATGTGGATGTCATCGAAGGCTTATCTCCTGCCATCTCAATTGAACAAAAAGCAACGAGCCATAACCCGCGCTCTACCGTAGGCACGGTTACGGAGATTCATGACTATTTGCGACTCTTATTTGCCAGAGCTGGCACACCGCATTGCCCAGAACACAATCTGGCGCTAGCAGCCCAGAGTGTTTCGCAAATGGTGGATACCGTGATGGCCCTGCCGCCTGAAACCAAGTTAATGATTTTGGCGCCCGTCGTGAGTGAACGTAAGGGCGAGTTTGTTGACCTCTTTCAGGATCTTCAGGCCCAAGGCTTTGTGCGCTTTCGGGTACGCTCGGGTGGTGGCACCACCAACACAGCAAAAGCCGAGATCTTTGAAGTGGATCAGCTACCCAAGCTGAAAAAAACCGACAAGCATTCGATTGAAGTTGTGGTGGATCGCATTAAGGTACGTCCCGATATTCAGCAACGCTTAGCTGAATCCTTTGAAACAGCACTGCGCTTAGCGGATGGCAAAGCGATGATTGTTGATATGGATACCGGGGTTGATACGATTTTTTCCAGTAAATTTGCTTGCCCAATTTGCTCATACTCACTGCAAGAGCTTGAGCCACGGCTATTTTCATTTAATAATCCGATGGGTGCATGCCCCTCGTGTGATGGTTTAGGTCACATCTCCTTTTTTGATCCAAAACGAATTGTGGCTCACCCCGATTTATCGCTGGCCTCAGGCGCAATTAAAGGCTGGGACCGCCGTAATCAGTTTTATTTCAAGCTGCTACAGACCCTAGCAAAGCATGCTGGATTTGATATTGAGAAACCGTTTGAGAACCTCTCTAAAAAGGCACAAGACCTAGTGCTAATGGGATCAGGTGAAACTAATATTGCTTTTGAGTATCTGAATGAGCGCGGCAAATTGAGCGTGCGGCAACATCCCTTTGAAGGTATTGTGGCGAACTTTGAACGCCGTTACCGCGAAACCGAATCAATGGCAGTACGTGAGGAGTTATCCCGCTATCAAAACATTCGCTCTTGCCCCGATTGCAATGGTACTCGCTTGCGCCGTGAAGCGCGCTTTGTCAAAGTGGGCGATGGCAAGCAGTCGCGCGGTATTTTTGAAATCAGCGCACTGCCACTCAAGGAAGCGAAAGAGTATTTCGAGGCTCTGGAACTCAAAGGTGCAAAACGGGAAATCGCTGACAAAATTGTGAAGGAGATTAGTTCCCGCTTAACCTTCTTAAATGATGTTGGTCTCGATTACCTCTCACTCGAACGCAGTGCGGACACGCTGTCGGGCGGAGAAGCGCAACGCATTCGCCTGGCCTCGCAAATTGGCTCTGGCCTAACCGGAGTGATGTATGTACTGGATGAGCCTTCGATTGGCTTACACCAGCGCGACAACGACCGCTTAATTCGTACCCTAAAACACCTGCGTGATTTAGGCAACAGTGTGCTCGTGGTTGAGCACGACGAAGACATGATTCGCTCCTCCGACTACGTGATTGATATTGGTCCGGGCGCAGGCGTTCATGGTGGCCGAGTGGTGGCCCAAGGAACCCCTGCCGAAGTGGAAGCCAACCCCAACTCGCTCACTGGAGCGTACTTGGCCGGACGTGAGCGTATCGCAGTACCTGAAAAACGCATACCTGCTGGTGATCGCTTTTTAAAAATCATAGGCGCCACGGGCAATAATTTGCAATCCGTTAATGCCGAAATTCCAGTAGGACTTTTAACCTGCGTCACAGGCGTATCGGGTTCTGGTAAATCAACCCTCATCAATGACACCTTGCATCATGCGGTTGCACACCACATCTACAAGTCGAATGCAGAGCCGGCTGCCCATAAAGCGATTGAAGGTCTTGAGCATTTTGATAAGGTGATTAGCGTTGATCAATCGCCAATTGGGCGTACACCGCGATCCAATCCTGCAACCTACACGGGCCTCTTTACACCCATTCGTGAACTGTTTGCTGGCGTACCCGCATCGCGCGAGCGCGGCTATGAAGCTGGTCGCTTCTCGTTTAACGTCAAAGGTGGGCGCTGTGAAACATGCGAGGGCGACGGCGTACTTAAGGTAGAAATGCACTTTTTGCCCGATGTGTATGTCCCTTGTGATGTTTGCCACAGCAAACGCTATAACCGCGAAACCCTAGACATTCGCTACAAAGGAAAGAATATTCACGAAGTCTTGGTAATGACGATTGAGCAAGCGCATGAATTTTTTGAAGCAGTGCCCGTAGTCAAGCGCAAACTCAAAACCTTGCTGGATGTCGGTTTGGGATACGTCAAGCTAGGCCAAAGTGCGACGACACTATCGGGTGGTGAGGCCCAGCGTGTAAAGTTATCGCTGGAACTCTCTAAACGCGATACTGGTAGAACCCTCTACATTTTGGATGAACCGACGACGGGTCTGCACTTTCATGACATTCAATTGCTGTTGACCGTGATTCACACCCTCAAAAAACAAGGCAATACGATTGTGATCATTGAGCACAACTTGGATGTGATTAAAACCGCAGACTGGATTATTGATTTAGGCCCTAAAGGTGGGGCTGGTGGTGGCTTGATTATTGCAACCGGCACACCCGAGGACGTGGCTAAGAATCCAAACAGCTTCACTGGTCACTACCTAGCCCCACTACTAAAAGCAAAACCCATCAAGGTCAAAACAAAGAAAGTGGCAGCTTAGTACGGCAGTGAATCAGAGTAGTTTTGTTTCGGCGATATCCGTTGATTCAGAACTGCCCGATAACACTAGGATGTCGTTCTCTAGTAGACGCAGATCTGGGCTAAGTGTCAGCTTCACATAGTCTTCGCCGCCGACTTTGCGTCGTACCGCCTGAATAGAGACTCCTTCCATCTCTAAATTCATCTCTTCTAGGGTTTGGCCAATTGCTTGTGCTCCTGGGATAAGTGTTACGGTGTGCAGTCTCCATGATTCATTGACATCGAAATCATCCCCCTCAGACCCCCGAAAATAGCCCCGTAGCAAGCCATACCGCGCCTCTCGGGCTTCGGCTAGGCGACGCACTACTTTGCGCATGGGTATGCCCATAATCAACAGTACGTGGGATGCCAACATCAAACTGCCTTCAATGAGCTCAGGGATCACTTCAGTTGCACCAGCAGCCTCGAGTTTTTTTAAGTCTGCATCGTCCTTGGTGCGAACCAATATCGTCATGCCTGGACGCAAGCGCTCAACCTCATATAAGACTTTGAGGCTAGCAGCCGTATCCGCAAAAGTCACTACAACCGCTTTGGCTCGCGCTATTCCTGCAGAGACTAGATAGTTTTCTCGACTCGAGTCGCCATATACCACCTGGTCCCCGGCCATACTCGCCTCGGCAACGCGATCAGGATCTAGGTCCAAGGCAATGTAAGGAATTTTTTCTTGATCCAGCATGCGAGCGAGGCTTTGTCCTGCCCTACCAAAGCCGCAAATAATGATGTGGTTTTCATGGCGTACACTTTTTGCTGCTACGCGCGTTAATGCCAACGATTGCAGTAACCACTCACTGCTGGCAAAACGCAATGCAATTTGGTCACTGTATTGAATTAAAAAGGGTGCGCCAAACATTGATATCAACATCGCCGCGAGCAGTGCTTGGCTTAACGCCGGGTCTATCAATCGCAAGCCATCAATTTGATTCAAGAGTACAAAACCGAATTCACCTGCTTGACATAAATACAAACCGCTTCGAATCGCTACGCCTGCACTCGCCCTAAAGGTCCTTGCCAAAGCTGCAATCATGGCGAACTTGATGATGACGATCGCCGCCAATAGGGCAAGCACTAAAACCCATTGCTCCAGAATCACATGCAGATCCAAAAGCATGCCTACCGTGATGAAGAATAATCCTAAGAGCACATCCCGAAAGGGTTTGATGTCCTCTTCCACTTGATGCCGGAAGGGGGTTTCTGAAATCAGCATGCCGGCCAAAAAAGCCCCTAAGGCCAGCGATAAACCCAAATGCTCCGTAATGGCAGAAAAGCCCAATACGATCAATAGTAAATTGAGCATGAATAATTCTTGGGAACGAAATTGCGCAACCAATCTGAACCAGCGACTCATAATTCTTCGGCCAACAAAGAAGATTAAAAATAAGGCAATAGAAATTTTGATCAGTGCAATACCTAAAGCAAAAAAGAGGTCGGTCGGATCTTGACTAAGGGCGGGTAGCAAAATTAATAAAAAGACCACTGCCAGATCCTGGAACAGCAGGACACCAATGACGTTTCGGCCATACTCTGTTTCGAGCTCACTCCGGTCTGCAAGCAATTTCGTCACAATGGCAGTGGAGGACATAGACAAAGCACCGCCCAAGGCGAAAGCAGCCTGCCAGCTTATGGGATAGAACCAATTGAGCAAAAAACTGATGAGGATGGTTAAAGCCATGGTCAAGAGCACTTGACTCGCACCCAAACCAAATACGATGGAGCGCATTGCCCGCAGCTTTTGGAGGTTAAATTCCAGGCCGATGGAGAACATCAAAAAAACCACCCCAAACTCGGCTAAATAGCGCACCGTTTCAGAGTCGCTGGCAATTCCAAAGGCCTTTGGCCCAATTAAGACGCCAATGGCTAAATAGCCCAAAATTGGCGGCAAGCCAAAATAGCGGAAAATAAGGACTCCGGCAACACCGGAAGCCAGCAAAATGAGGGTTAATTGAAGGACTGACGGCATATACTCATCCCATGATAGCGAAGACGCAAGATCAAATCCTAAAGCTCGCGCGCGATACCCTCACCATTGAGGCGGACGCGCTGATTACGATGCGTAATCGCCTTGAAGGCGCTGGCGCTGATGCCTTTACATTAGCCATTCAGTTGCTAGGGCAATGCAGTGGCCGCATTGTGGTCTCAGGTATCGGTAAATCGGGGCACATTGCCCGCAAAATTGCGGCCACCTTTGCCTCCACCGGATCCCCCGCTTTTTTTGTTCACCCGGCCGAAGCAAGTCACGGCGATTTGGGTATGGTGACGCGTGACGATGTGTTTGTCGCTCTGTCCAATTCGGGCGAAACCGATGAATTACTGACCATCATTCCAATCATCAAACGGACTGGCGCCAAGCTGATTGCACTCACTGGTAAGCCTGAATCGTCGCTGGCCAAATTGGCAGATGCGCACTTAGATACCGGCGTTGAAAAAGAGGCTTGCCCCCTTAACCTAGCTCCGACAAGTAGCACAACAGCCGCCCTTGCGATGGGCGATGCATTGGCAGTAGCTTTACTCGATGCCCGCGGCTTTCAGGCGGAAGACTTTATTCGTTCTCACCCCGGAGGGCGTCTTGGACGTAAGCAGCTAATGTATGTCAGCGATGTGATGCGCAGCCTAGCGGATACCCCGAGCATTTCGATTGACGCAAATTTACCAGCTGCCCTTCTGGAAATGACGGCTAAAAAAATGGGGATGGTTGTCATGCTGGCTTCAGACTCCACGGTCGCCGGTATTTTTACCGATGGGGATCTGCGCCGCTTACTTGAAAAATCAACTGACCTCACTGGAGTCAGCCTAAAGGATGCGATCACCAGCAAACCCCGCACCATTCCACCTGAACTGCTGGCAGAAGAAGCGATTGAAATGATGGAAAAATACCGCATCAACCATTTGCTTGTAACGGATCCGCGTGGCCAGTTATTGGGCGCCCTCAATCTGCACGACTTATTCGCTGCCAAAGTCCTTTAAGAAACCTTCTGTATGCCGATTGCATTTAATCCACACCAAACCAACCCATCGGTGCAATTTCCACAGGCATGGGAACGCGCAGCCCAAGTCAAACTACTGGTCTTGGATGTTGATGGCGTTCTTACCAATGGCCAGGTTTTTTTTGGCCAAGATGGCAAGGAATTGATGAAGGCATTTGATATTCAGGATGGGCTTGGCATTAAGTTGTTACAGCAATGTGGTATCGAAACTGCCGTCATCACCGGCAGGAACTCGAAAATGGTGCTCTCCCGCTGCGATGAGTTGGGTATTCAGCATGTGTTTATGAGTGTCGATAACAAAGCAATTGCACTCAGTGAGTTGTTAAAGCGCACCGCACTTACGGCTGCAGATTGCGCCGTCATGGGTGATGACTGGCCTGATTTAGCGATGATGAAACAGGCTGGCCTGCGCGTCTGCCCAGCCCAAGGACATGAAGCCGTTCGCGACTTTGCGCACTTCGTTACCTCCAAGGCCGGCGGCTGTGGCGCTGTTCGCGAACTATGTGATCTCATTCTCAAAGCCCAAAACCGCTATGAAGCACTGCTAACGCAGGTGCGTAACTAAATGCAAGTCAGTATGGCCCAAGTAAAGCTGGGCACAGTTCGCGCCATTCTGCGCCTAATGCCCTTGCTTCTCATGGGTGGGTTGACCTTGCTCACCTTTTGGCTGGTCCAAAAAAATACGCCCTTACCCAAGGATGTAATTGAGCGTCCACGCCTACATGAGCCTGACTACACCCTCAAAAATGGGACGCTCTCCTACCTCAACGAAGACGGTCAAACAAAATATCGAATTTTAGGAAAAGAGTTGATTCATTACGATGACGATGCGTCAATTGACATCACCCAACCAAGAATGCGCTCCTTCCAGCCGAATAAATCACCTGTTACCGTGCGTGCCAAACGTGGACACATCGATGGCGATCTGAGCATTCTTGATTTGTACGACAACGTTGAAATTTATAGGCCGCCACAAAGCGCAAGCGAAACTCAAAAGGCCAGCCCCTATATGTTGGCAAAGTCGAGTTACTTTCAGGTTTTGATTAATGACGACATCATCAAAACAGATAAGCCAGTAGAACTCGAGCAAGGCATGTCAATTATGCAATCCAATGACGGTGGTGTATTTGATAATGTGCAGCAGAGCATGCAATTACTAGGCAAAGTCAAAGGACGCATCGAGCCTGCGCAGCAAGGAACACGGTGAGACTAATGGGGATGCGACCGGCTTCTTTCCTGATGCCTTTTGTGCTCCTTGGGCTCAATTTTCTAAGCGGTCTTGTGCTGGCAGAAAAGGCAGACCAAGATAAGCCATTAATCCTTAATGCAGACTCGGTATCGATTAATGAAGTAGAGCAAAAATACAAACTCAAAGGCGATATTCTATTGATTAAAGGCAGTATTGTGGTGACTGGTGATAAGGGCGATATTCTGGTCGACCCGGAAGGTTATCAATTCATCGAAGTAAAGGGCGATGCCAAGTCACTTGCCACATTTCGTCAGCGTCGCGAGGGGCTAGCGAATGAATTTATGCAGGGCTTTGGTAAAGACGTCAATTACAACGGTAAACAGGAAGTATTGATTTTGCTTGGCGATGCCAGCATGAAACGCTTACTGAATATGCAAATGCGGGATCATTTGCGCGGCGGCAAAATCGAATACCATGACGATACTCAAGAATACCGCGTGAGTGCGCCCGCCAATCAACCCAAAGGCGCGCCCCCACCCACTCGGGCTATTTTGGCTCCCCGTAGTAAAGTATTAATTCAATGAACACTGCATCTGTAGCCACCCCCGACACCCCAACACTAATCGCAAGCAACCTGCAAAAGCGCTATGGATCTCGAACGGTTGTTCGGGACGTTTCGATTGATGTGAAATGTGGCGAGGTAGTGGGGCTGCTTGGCCCAAATGGTGCCGGTAAGACAACGTCGTTTTACATGATTGTCGGCCTTGTTCCACTGGATGGTGGCAACATTACTTTAGATGGAAAAGAGATTAGCCATTTACCCATTCATGAACGTGCTCGTATGGGCCTATCGTATCTCCCCCAAGAAGCTTCGGTATTTCGGAAGCTCAATGTTGCTGAAAATATTCAAGCTGTTCTGGAACTGCAAGTTCAAGGCGGCAAAGCACTAACAAAAAAAGAGGTTCGGGCTCGCTTGGATGTGCTCCTTGGGGAATTGCAGATTACCCATCTGCGCAATAATCCGGCGCTATCCCTCTCAGGCGGCGAGAGGCGGCGCGTTGAAATTGCCAGGGCCCTTGCCTCGCAACCTAAATTTATATTACTCGATGAACCATTTGCAGGTGTTGACCCCATAGCGGTTGGGGAAATTCAACGCATCGTTCGTTTTCTACGCGACCGCCAAATTGGGGTTTTGATCACCGACCACAATGTGCGCGAAACATTGGGTATCTGCGATCACGCCTACATTATTAGTGAGGGCGGCGTCCTTGCTGCAGGTAAGCCAGATGAGATTATTAAGAATGAGGCTGTCCGGCGCGTCTATCTAGGTGAAAATTTCCGTATGTAATTTGCTCTAAATGTGATTTACTATTAGTCCGTTTCTACTCTGGAGGCATTGCTTATGAACTTAAAAATTAACAGTCGTCATCTTGAAGTGACCCCCGCTATGCGTACCCATTTAGAGCTAGGAATGAGTAAGGTTCGAAAGCACTTTGATCACGTGATTGACGCGACTATTTTCTTGATGATCGACAATGCCAAAGAAAAAGACTTAAGGCAAACCGCAGAATTAACGATCCACCTCAAAGGCAAGGATTTGTACGCTGAGGCACATAATGCCGATCTCTACCACGCCATCGATGCTGCAGTTAGCAAGCTAGAGCGGCAGGTGGCCAAACATAAAGAAAAGGTGCAAGATCACCACCACGAAAAACACCCAGAATAGGCAGATTGATTGGGCTAGTCATATAATCACCTGTATATGAATGCCCTACTTGATCTTTTCACACCAAACTGCATTGCGCTTCATAGTCCTGCCAAAAATAGGGCTGAAGCCTTTGCGCTGGCAGGATCTCTATTTAGCCAGCGTTTAAACCTCAGTTCTGACCTCATTATTTCGTTTTTAAATGCCCGTGAGGATTTAGGCTCCACCGCTCTGGGTGCTGGGGTTGCAATACCGCATGGCAGAGTAAAGGGCTTGAAAGATCCGGTGGCTGCATTGGTTCGACTTAATGCCCCAATTGAATTTGCTGCTCCCGATGGCTTGCCTATATCGATCCTCATTTTTTTACTGGTACCTGAAAAAGCAACGCAACAACATCTCGAAATCCTTTCTTCGATTGCGCAACTTCTCTCCGATCCCGACGCGCGCAGCAAAATCAGCGCTGAAAACGATTCGGAAAAAGTATGTCGACTATTACAGGAATGGAGTGCCTAATTTATGTCACAACATCTGCTGCTTGAGGGTCTCACCGCGCTTCAGATTTTTGATGACAATGTCTCAGACCTTAAGCTGTCTTGGATTCGTGGCCTAGAAGGCTCTGATCGTAAATTCCCAACCGAGGCAGTACGCGCAGCTGCGGCATCCTCTGACCTGGTTGGTCACCTCAACTTAATCCACCCCAGCCGAATTCAGATATTTGGTGAGCAAGAGGTGGATTACCACGCTGACCTGACTGCCGAACAGCGGCATGCTCAAATTGCTAATCTCATTTCCAAAACCCCGCCCTGCGTCATTGTGGCGGATGGCCGCGTAGCCGATCCCGAATTAGAGTTGTTTTGTCAACGCTCTTCAACTCCTTTATTCACTACCCCTGTATCTGCCGCTGAAGTCATCGATCATTTACGCACTTACTTAACCAAAATAGGTGCCCCACAAGTCACGATGCACGGGGTCTTTATGGATATTTTGGGACTAGGCGTCCTCATCACGGGCGAATCGGGCCTGGGTAAAAGCGAATTGGGTTTAGAGCTGATATCCCGGGGACACGGTCTTGTTGCCGATGATGCAGTGGATTTTGCGCGCCTAGGTCCAGACTACATTGAAGGGCGTTGCCCAGTGATTTTGCGGGACTTACTCGAAGTGCGTGGCTTAGGCTTACTCGACATCCGAACTATTTTTGGTGAAACCGCAGTCCGCCGTAAATTGAAGCTACGACTGATTGTCCAGTTAGTCCGCCGCAACGATGGTGAATTTGAGCGCCTACCGATTGATGCCCAGTTTGTAGATGTGCTCGGAACGCAAATTCGCACTGTAAAAATTCAAGTGGCAGCAGGACGAAATTTAGCCGTATTGGTAGAGGCTGCGGTCCGCAATACCATCTTGCAATTGCGCGGCATCGATACCCTAAAAGAGTTCATTGAGCGGCAACGCGTCCAAATGATCACTGAATCAGAGCAGCCAAAAAGCCAAGGGCGCTTGATTTAGTATGCAACTCCATCTGATAACCGGAATCTCTGGTTCAGGTAAATCGGTCGCCCTCAAGGCATTTGAAGACAGTGGTTACGATTGCGTAGATAACCTGCCGGTACCGCTATTAGAAAACCTTATCACTGCAATGGAAAATGAAGGGCGTGAGTTTGTTGCGGTTGCAATCGATGCGCGTCGCGGCCAATCTATTTCCGAATTGCCAACCCTTTTAGAGGCAATTCGCAAAAAGCATGAAGTCCGCATTCTATTTCTGAATGCTGACACTAACACCCTGGTGCAGCGCTTCTCCGAAACCCGTCGTCGCCACCCCTTATCTACTCCTGTCAGCGCGCAGCAGAATCCATCCGCCACCATCATTGAGGCCATCGAGCGTGAACGCAGTTTACTTGACCCGCTCCGAGAGCAAGCCCATAGCATTGATACCAGCAATCTTCCATCGCATACCCTGCGTACTTGGATTCACGAGCTACTCAAAGAAAAACCCAATGGACTCACATTAATTCTGGAGTCCTTTGGTTTTAAGAAAGGAGTGCCTAGCGAAGCTGACTTGGTTTTTGATGTTCGCTGCCTCCCTAACCCCCATTACGACAAAGTGCTAAGCCCATTAACTGGGCATGACGAGCCAGTGAAAGCCTTTTTACGCGAACTTCCAATAGTCAACAGCATGGAAGAAGACATTATTCACTTTATTGAGAAGTGGCTTCCCAACTACATTGCTGACGGCAGAAGCTATTTGACGGTTGCAATTGGCTGTACCGGGGGTCAACACCGCTCGGTCTTTTTAGTTGATCAACTGATGGCCTACTTTTCTAAACAATCGGGCTTGCGTTCGCGCATTGATCTGATTCAGCGGCACCGCGAGCTCGACTCCAAGACTCCAACAGCAGCCTGATGGGCTGAGCCAGTCCGTACTGCTCGAGCGCCCCTAGCTCTGCCCAAATAAACTGGGTTTCATCTGACCCAATGATGCTGTCCAACTCTTTTTTTGCTTTGCCATTGAGGACCATCTCATAGGCCTGAATCTGCAAAACACGGTGGCTAAAAATGTGCTTCACACTTGTACCCATACTTACCGCTTGCCTAAATAAAGCCGACGGCTTTTTAGAAAATCGGTTTGGCAAAGTTAATTTGAATAGCTGCTCACTGGTCAATGGCTCTGCCTGAACGGTAGGACTGCCCCCATTTATTTGGGCTTGCCACTCACCCTCTGGTAGCGACCAGAGACCGCCCCAGATTGCTTTAGCGGGACGCTTTTGCAGTAGCACCGCATTACCGTGCGCCAGAATACCAACGGCACACGCAAATTGCGGCGACTTCTTTTTTGGTCGTTTTTTTGGAATGTCGAGCACTTGATCATTCGCTCTTGCCTGACACGAATGCTCAAATGGGCATTGTTTTTTTTGCGTAAGGCAAACCGGTTGTTTTGCAGTACACCAGGTAGCGCCAAAATCCATCAGTGCCTGGGTATACACCGGCATATCTTTTGGTGATGGCGGGAGGAGTTCGGTGGCTAAATGCCATAGTGAATCGGTCACTTTTTTTTCTTGTAGTACGCCAACAATACCAAATAGCCGAGCCAATACGCGCTTCACATTGGCATCCAAAATCGGTACCCTAACCCGAAAAGCAAATGCGGCGATTGCACCCGCCGTCGATCGACCGATTCCACTGAGCTTTTCGAGTGCAAGGGGATCGGGCGGAAATTGCCCCTGGTATTGCATTACGACTTGTTTTGCGCAGGCATGCAAATTGCGCGCCCGCGAGTAGTAACCAAGACCACTCCATTCAGCCAATACCTCATCAATATTTGCCCGAGCCAAATGCACTATCGACGGAAAGCGCTTCATCATTTTGGGATAGCGCTCCAGCACAGTGGCTACCTGAGTTTGTTGCAGCATAATTTCTGAAACCCATACTGCGTAGGGATCTCGAATACTCTGCCACGGCAAACCTTGGCGCCCATCCTTGCCATGCCAAGCTATCAGCTTAGTAGCGAAGTGCTTGATCAACGCTTCTGACATTGGGGGCAAAAGTAAGTAGAGCGCTGACCTTGCACTATTTGTTTTATCAGCGTCTTGCATACCTTGCAAGGCTGATCCTTACGATCATAGACT
>CAWUTW010000053.1:0-6330 GCA_963925585.1 uncultured Polynucleobacter sp.
GACGCGCAGCATTAAGGCCCTACGGCCGGATGTCTTGATATCGATTGATCATGAGGGTGGTCGCGTGCAGCGCTGCAGGGCCGATGGATTTACGCATTTACCTGCCATGCGCAAATTAGGTGAACTCTGGATGCAAGCCCCGAAGAGAAGCAAAGCTGCCTTCGCCTCGGAGCCTGCGATTGCAGCAATGACTGCAGCCACTGCCTGTGGCTATGTTTTGGCGGCAGAGCTGCGCGCCTGCGGTGTTGATTTTAGTTTTACCCCGGTACTGGACCTTGACTTTGGTCGCAGTGGGGTGATTGGCGATCGTTCGTTTGGCTCAGATCCGCAGATTGTGTATGCCCTTGCCAAGGCGCTGAATTCTGGCCTGCAACTAGCCGGAATGGCCAACTGCGGTAAGCACTTTCCTGGACACGGTTGGGCTGAAGCGGATTCGCATGTGGCTATTCCAGTGGATGAGCGCCCCTTAAATGCTATCTTGCAATGCGATGCAAAGCCCTACGAGTGGCTTGATTTAAGCCTGGCTGCCGTGATGCCGGCCCATGTGATTTATCCCAAAGTAGATAGCCTTCCTGCGGGATTTTCTACAGTTTGGTTGCAAACCATCTTGCGCCAGCAATTGGCGTTTGAGGGCGTGATCTTTAGTGATGATTTATCGATGGAAGGCGCTAGTGTAGCTGGTGATGTACTAAAAGGCGCAGAGCTAGCCTTATCTGCCGGCTGCGATGCTGTATTGATTTGTAACCGACCAGATCTTGCAGATCAATTAATGAATGGTTTGAAGGTTTCTAAAGCAAAGCTTGAAAAATCGGCTATTCGTTTAAATCGATTGATGCCGACTTCAGTGGCGCTAGCATGGGCTGAGCTACAGGCGGAAAAGCAGTACCAGCGTTCTAAAGCTTACCTTAAGCAGTTGCACTTAATTGAATAAAACGACGGGTTCTTTAAGACTGAGTAACTCTTTTCCATTCTGCAACGATGAAATTCTTTACAGACTCACCCTGGGGCCTTGCGCAGACAATTGAATCTACATTGACCGGTTGATTAATTTTTTGCAGTCTTAGCGAGTCACCCTCGGTTGAAAAATTGGGCATCCAAGATCCCCAGAAAAATCCAATACTTTCTAATTCGAGATAGGCATGTGCTGCTGTTTCTTGCTCAATTGGAATATCTAAATAAATCGATGCCAGATTGAGGGGTTCGAGTTTCGTGAGTTCATGTTTGACTGCAGCGACTAAATCACTCCCAATGCGATCGATTGCAATATTTGCCGTCTGGATACTGGAATTAACGACAATATGAAAAGTCGTTGTTCCGCTAGCCGCTTTATTCGAGACCACTATATTGCGTTGAAGGTTTAAATCCCTCACTAATGCCGTTGCATGTTCAGCATGTTGGGCTGGCATAAAGATGGTATGTGGGCGATCATTTAACTGCAAATAAAAAGCAAGCAATGACATGCGGGTATCTGGATGATTTTCTAGGCCCTTCATGGATACAGTGCCTGGAGTATTTCCAATAAACAAGCCCGTTTCTTTGGCATTAAAGGCAATCATTTCATATTGGCTATATGGATGGTTGGTTACGCACTCGGTCCAAAATCCTGGCAAAGAAAGTTCTTGGGCAATCTCAATTCGCTCTTTTGCCATCATTTCAGCGATATGCTGACCTCTGAAACTTGGATCGACCATCATTTTTCCAGCTTCGGGGGAAACATTGTGGATGCCATCAAAAGTAAGGGCACAGTGCCCAACAATTTGACCGTTATCTCGTTTTGCCACCACGGAGTGCATCAGCTTGTTTTCAACGATTTCCTCTAGTTGATTAATGTCATACATTACTTTGTTTGGATAGCTTTCACCATAACAGTTGCGAACACAGTCAATCAACTGAGGAAGGTCGGCAAGTTGCAGCCGGGTGATTTCTGGGGAGATGGTATTAGTCATAGTTTGGACATTATGACTTGTACTGGGGAAATAAAAAAGCCCGGAAAACCGGGCTTTTGAAGATCAATAGTGAGCTACTTAGTTAGCACGGCTACGGTATTCACCAGTGCGGGTATCAATTTCAATCTTGTCGCCCGTGTTGCAAAAGAGGGGGACTTGCAGTTCATAGCCGGTAGCCAACTTGGCTGTCTTTAATACTTTGCCAGAGCTGGTATCGCCTTTGACAGCAGGTTCGGTATAGATGATTTCACGTACCAAGGAGGTTGGCATTGCAACGGAAAGCGCCTTGCCTTCGTAGAACACAACCTCAACCGGCATTGCCTCTTCCAAGTAGTTGAGGGCATCGCCCATAAACTCAGCCTCTACTTCATACTGGTTGTAATCGCCGTCCATAAAGCAATACATCGGGTCAGCAAAATAGGAGTAGGTACATTCTTTTTTGTCCAAAATGACAATATCAAATTTGTCGTCAGCTTTATAAACGCCTTCGTTTGGAGCGCCGGTTAACAGATTCTTAAATTTCATCTTAACGACCGAGGAATTACGGCCCGAGCGGCTATATTCGGCTTTGAGTACGACCATGGCATCGGCGCCAATCATCACTACGTTGCCGACGCGGAGTTCTTGTGCTGTTTTCATCTGTGGTGTTCCTGGAGGCAGAACTGAATTCTGCTGTATTTAATAAAGGTGACATTGTAACCGCCTCAGCGGGACTCCCTCTAAGGGGGGTTAGGTCACAAAATGCAGCATTCTGGCTGCAAGCCCCCCGTCTTGATTGGCCTCCAGTATCGTTTTGCGCCACTGACGGGCATGGACCTGCCACTCCGTTCGCTGATTCCACCAGTGCGAGGGCATCTGCCAATCCATGGCTAACCGGCAGGATTCTTGGGTCGATGGGCTGGCTTTTTCAAGATACAGATCTAAAAAGGCCTGTAATTTCACCGCATGGGCCATATCGTCTTGCGGGTAAATATGCCAAATAAATGGCTTTCCAGCGAGTTGCGCTCGTACAAAGGAATCTTCGCCCCGAACAATATTGAAGTCGCACTGCGATAAGAGCCAATCGTAGTCATTTTGCGGTAGAAAGGGGAGGGAAATCAGCTGAATCGATGGGGGTAGGTCTAAGGGCCTGCCGATGCTATGCCCAATCATTTCGGCGTGACCAAAGGTCAGGAGTACATCGATGTTGGCGTGTGTATTGCCAAGATCCTCAAGCCATTGCCGTAGTGGCGCTCCTGGATAACAAAAGAGGCTGATGCGCTCTGCTTCGGGGCGGAGTAGGCCCCAGCTTGGCGCAAGGTTGACGGGGATATCGGCGCTAGACTGACTGCCTTCAACTGGAATAGGATCGAGCGATAGTCCACCGGTATTGGGCCCGAACCCAGGAAAGAAAAAATACTTTGATAAGCCGTTAGACTGGGGTGAGGCCTTAGCGTGGCACTCATCAATCCAGGGTTCTGCGCTGAGGTACTCTAAATTGAGAATGATTGGTTTTCTGGCGGAAACCAATAAACCTGTTTGATACCGCTCTGGCAGGTGGCAGCCAAAAGCCTCAATCACTACATCGGGCGGATCAATTGGGTGGCGCGCATTTGCAAAACTAGCCTCCCACGGCAGAATCTCGACCTGAGGCGTGCGAGGGGCGTCGGATGCGAGTAAATTAAGGGTCGGTAGATCATCGCAAAATAGGCGGACCTGTTGCTGATGGCGCGAGGCTAGGCTGCAGGCAAGGCGCCAACAGACACCGGCATCACCGTAGTTATCAACGATTTGGCAAAATATATCCCAACGCATGCGTAATTCGCTTTTTGAAACCCTCAAGCAAGACATTAAACGGCTTCCCGGATTGCCGGGGGTATATCGCTTTTTTGACGAAGCAGATCAGATACTTTACGTGGGTAAAGCCCGCGACCTAAAAAAGCGAGTATCCAGCTATTTTCAAAAAACTACATTATCGCTGCGCATTGAGCGCATGGTGAGCCGAATTACGCGTTACGAAACCACAGTGACGCGGACAGAATCCGAGGCATTGATTCTAGAAAACAACCTAATCAAAGAATTGGCGCCACCCTTCAATATTTTATTTCGCGACGATAAGTCTTACCCCTATGTCATGCTGACAGGGCATGCGTTTCCGCGCTTGTCGTCATACCGCGGCAAAGTGGATCGACGTAACCGCTATTTTGGGCCTTTCCCAAATTCATCGGCAGTGCGTAATAGCGTTCAGATATTGCAGAAAGTATTTCGCTTGCGAACCTGTGAAGACACTGTTTTTAAAAATCGTACACGACCTTGTCTGTTACATCAAATTCACCGTTGCAGCGCGCCATGTGTTGGCATGCTGACTGCCGGACAATATGCCAGCGATGTGAATCAAGCGACCCGATTTTTGGAAGGGGATCACGGCCAAGTTCTTTCTGAACTCGAACGTGAAATGCTGTTTCATAGCAATGCATTGGATTTTGAGATGGCTGCAGTGATTCGTGATCGGATTGCCGATCTATCCAGTGTGCTGCAGCAGCAATCCATGGATACCGTTGCTGATGGCGAGGGCGACGTGGATATCTTGGCGACAGCTGAACTTGAAGGCATGATTTGCGTCAATTTGGCGATGGTGCGCGGTGGTCGGCATTTAGGCGACCGCACCTACTTCCCCAAAAATCTGCGTTCGGCAGCAGGCGAGCTGCCCAGCCCCGTGGAAATTTTGGAGGCATTTATTCAGCAGCATTATTTAGATGGTGAGGCCAGTGATGCCAAACTAATACCCAGCGTCATTGTTGTGAGCCATGCCATTTCATCTGGCGAAGAGCAATCGCTTTTGCAAGACAGCTTAAATGCACAAGCAGGAAAAAAGATCAGCTTTTTACATCAACCACAAGGCCAACGCCGCCACTGGCTTGGTATGGCAGAGGGCAATGCAAAGATCGCTTTGGCTAAGCGCTTAGTAGAGACTGGCGGCCAACTTGCCAAGGCGCGTGCATTACTGGATGTTCTAAGTTTGGATGTAGAAAGCGTGGAACAGTTACGCGTAGAGTGCTTTGATATCAGCCACACTTCGGGGGAAGCAACCCAAGCCTCGTGTGTGGTGTACGCAAAAAATGAAATGCAATCGAGTGAGTACCGCCGCTTCAATATCAACGGCATTACACCGGGCGATGATTACGCAGCGATGCGGCAGGTATTGCAACGCCGCTATGCCAGTTATCAAGAAATTCCCCCTGACAAAATGCCGCAGCTTGTCCTTATTGATGGCGGTAAAGGCCAAGTAGAAATGGCCCGTCAAGTGTTTGCAGAGCTAGGGATGGATCTGGGATTAATCGTGGGCGTTGCCAAAGGAGAGGCCCGGAAGGTTGGTCTTGAATCCCTCATCTTTGCCGATGGCCGCCCATCACTTGAACTTGGGCGGGAGAGTGCGGCACTGATGTTGGTTGCGCAAATACGGGATGAAGCACATCGCTTCGCCATTACCGGAATGCGGGCAAAGCGGGCAAAGGCACGTACCGTCTCACGCCTGGAAGAAATTGAAGGCATCGGCGCAAAACGACGCCAAGCCTTACTCGCCCGTTTTGGAGGGCTGCGCGGTGTCTCGAATGCCAGCATGGAAGAGCTGGCCACGGTGGAGGGCATTTCTTTGACCTTGGCGGAGCAGATTTACCAGCAATTACATTAAGCAATACCAGTGCCTTCGGTTATCCTTACGCCATGCCGTTTAATCTTCCAATCGCCTTAACGTGGTTGCGCGTTGCCGCGATACCACTCCTGATCACTATTTTTTATCTGCCTGCAAGCTGGCTCAGCATGCCGGAAAAAAATGCATTGGCTACCGGTCTGTTTATTTTTGCGGCAGTCACCGATTGGCTCGATGGTTATTTAGCTCGCCGCATGAAACAAGAATCGGCTTTCGGGCAATTTTTAGATCCGGTTGCTGATAAATTGATTGTTGCTGCTGCTTTATTGGTACTGTTGAATATGGACCGAGTACAAGTGTGGGTGGCACTGGTGATCATTGGCCGTGAAATTACGATCTCTGCATTGCGCGAGTGGATGGCGCAAGTGGGGGCCAGTAAAAGTGTGGCAGTACACATGGTTGGTAAATTAAAAACTACCGCGCAGCTCGTTGCAATTCCATTCCTCTTATTTAATGGCACGCTGTTTGGTTGGTTGAATGCCGCTTTAATTGGTACATGGCTCATTTGGGTGGCTGCATTTTTAACCCTATGGTCCATGTTCTACTACCTGCAAAAAGCACTACCCCAATTGCTTGGCAAGTCGGACTAAGCCTTGATTGCATTGGACGCAAGGGGTGTAAATTTCACAATGGGCAATAAATAGGGCGCAGAGTCCAATAGTTTGCTAAACTGTTGCCCTGTTATGCGGGAATAGC
>CAWUTW010000054.1:0-7109 GCA_963925585.1 uncultured Polynucleobacter sp.
GGGAAAAGCACGCTCGCCATGTCTCTGCCATCGGCTACTAGGCCTGGATTCTGGCGAAAACCCTGCTGTAAGCGCACCAACGCCTGCCGAACCTCGGGATGTACCGCCAACTCAGAGGCCCTGCGCCCGATCTTTTCCGCCCGAATGAGATCTGAAACGTCCTCATTACCCAGCATAATCTGCCCGTTTTGAAACGAAACCGACATGGAGGCGGCTATTTTGCTCAAAAAAGAGGCATTTTCAGTGGAAACCCCCTCCCGCTCACTTGCCAAAGCAACGAGGCGGTAGAGGGCGCCGCTATCCAGATAGTGAAATCCCAATGCGTTTGCCACTAAAGCCGCAACCGTACCTTTACCAGAGGCGGTGGGACCATCAATCGCGATAACGGGTGGCTTACTGGACTCACTCATGCATTAACGTGCAGAAATCTGAGCAATCTGAGCAAACTCAGCAAAATAGCGTGGAAAGGTTTTTGCAACGCAATTGGGATCATTAATCAAAATGGGATTGGGTCCAAAGGCGGCTAAGGAAAAACACATGGCCATGCGGTGATCATCGTAGGTATCAATGCCCTCGGCTGGGGTTTGCCAGGCGAGGGGTGGGCGAATCACCAAATAGTCTGAGCCCGCTTCTATGCCGGCGCCTACTTTTTGTAGCTCGGTTGCCATTGCTGCAATCCGATCGGTTTCTTTGACGCGCCAACTCGCAATCCCATTTAAACGGGTCTCCCCTGTTGCAAACAGCGCAACGATTGCCAATGTCATTGCTGCATCTGGAATGGCCGTGCAATCGATGGTGATGCCGAGCAATTGACCAGCAGCTGGTGCAGCCGCTTCAATCCAATCATCGCCTTTGGTAATCGCCGCGCCCATTTGCGCCAAGGCATCAGCAAACGCAACATCACCCTGAATGCTACTCTGCCCAACACCCAAAACGCGAACGGGGCCCATACCAATTGCTCCTGCTGCTAAAAAATAAGAGGCAGATGAGGCGTCACCCTCCACCAACAATCGCCCAGGACTGCTGTAAACAGACTCTCCCGTTTGCAAAGCGGTTTGCGCTGGAATCACAAAGGTTTGCGCATTAGGGCAATCCACATGGACGCCGAAACGCTGCATCAGCTTGAGTGTGATTTCAATGTAAGGCCGAGAAATTAACTCGCCAATCACCTCAATGCGAATCGCTTCTTTTGCAAGCAACGGTAAGGCCATAAGCAGGGCCGTCAAAAATTGACTCGATACATCACCCCGAATGCGAACGACTTCTGGGATCGATATGGTCGACGCATGGATTTGAATGGGCGGATAGCCCTCTTCCCCGAGGTAACTAATCACGGCGCCAATTTGACGTAAGCCATCGACTAAATCCCGAATGGGTCTTTCGTGCATCCGCGCCACACCCGATAAGCGGTATTCACCTTGCTGCATCACCAATGCAGCGGTCAGCGGACGAATAGCAGTACCGGCATTGCCCATAAACAAATCCGCTTCACGAATCGGAAAACGACCACCACTTCCCGTAACTAAGCAGGTGGTCTCATCTTGGTCTTGAACCGTTAAACCCAGCTGGCGCAGTGCGGCTCGCATGATTTGAGTATCGTCAGCGTCCAATAAATTACTGAGTGTGGTTTGGCTAGACGCAAGCGCGGCAAGCAACAAGCTGCGATTGGAAATACTTTTTGAACCAGGTAACGTGATTTTGCCTTGTGCCCGCTTAAGTGGGCCAATCGCAATTTGTTCTACTCGGCCGCCCTGCTGACTCATTTAGAGCCATCCCATGCTTGGCGCGCCTTACTGGCCTTTGTAAAAGCCTTCTCTAAGCCAGCAGCATCCTCATTTGCAATCAGTTCCCGCAAGTGTCCTGCTACCGATAAGTACTGATCCAGCTCTTTTAAAATTGCAGTCCGATTAGCAAGGCAAATATCACGCCACATTTCTGGGCTAGAGGCAGCAATGCGGGTGAAGTCCCGAAACCCCGCTCCAGCATGCTGCAGTTTTTCTTGCGCGTCTTCTGAATTCAAAACACTGACCATCAGGGCGTACGAGAGCACATGCGGCAGGTGCGACACCGCTGCAAAAATCGCATCGTGCTGCACGGCGCCGATCTTACGCACCTGAGCCCCGGTTGATTCCCAAAACTGGCTGATGAATTCGACATCAACCTTGGCATTTTCTTGAAGCTGACAAATGATGGTTTGCTTACCATCAAATAAATCGGCTCTGGCTGCTGCAGCACCATGCTGCGCGCCACCCGCAATCGGATGGGCTGGCACAAATTGACAGGCTTTTTTCCCTAACACTTCTTTGGCCGCCAGAATCACATCGCCCTTGGTGCTTCCTGCATCCGTAATCAAGGTATGCGGCTCTAAAAAAGGCTCTAGGGTAGTAAATGTGGCACGCATTTGCGCCACCGGTACGCAAAGCACAATCACTTGAGATTGCTTAGCGGCCTCTTCTAAGGTGAGGACGCCATCAATGGCGCCCATGGCCATCGCTTGATCTAGATTGGCTTTGCTGCGACCCACTCCATATACAGCATCGACTACGCCCGCGCGCTTTAGTGCTAGACCGAGCGAGGCACCAATGAGGCCAACACCCACAATAGTGACCTTACCAAAGTGGGTGGATTTAGATTGAGTCATGAATTAATAATGTGCTTATTGTGTACGTGGTGCTGACTTAAAATTTAGGTCGACTGCAGAATGTCGCGCAAAGCCTGAATGAAGGCAGCATTCTCTTCAGGCAAGCCAATCGAGATGCGCAGCCATTCTGGCAAGCCATAATTACCAACGGGCCTGACGATGATGCCGCGCTTGAGTAGCTCTAAATTGATGCGTGCACCTGCGCCCGCATCCTCGCCGACTTTAACTAAAACAAAGTTGCCGGCGGATGGCAAAAATCGCAGTCCAAGTGCCTTAAATGCAGCGCTTAATTGCGCATATCCGGCTTGATTTAATTCAAAGCCAGCTTGTAAAAAGGCGTCATCCTGAAAGGCAGCAATGGCTGCTGCCTGAGCAAGGCTATTGACATTAAACGGTTGCCGAATGCGATTGAGTAAATCGGTCAATCCGGGTTGGGCTACCCCATAGCCAATCCGTAGACCCGCTAAACCGTAGGCCTTGGAAAAACTGCGGGAGAGAATCATATTGGGAAAGCGCTTAACCCAGGCAATCGCATCGTAGCGCTGCTCTGGAGTCAAGTACTCGTTGTACGCTTCATCGAGCACGACCACCACATTACTGGGCACTTTCGATAAAAACGCTTCGATTTCCTTGGGCTCCAAGTAACTACCAGTTGGATTATTCGGATTAGCTACAAACACGAGCTTGGCTTTATCGCCAGCTTGCTCGATCGCTTTGAGCATCGCCGTCAAATCATGGCCGTATTGCGGTGTTGGCGCTACCTCAACCGCCACTGCACCGACTGCCTGGGTTGCGAGCGGATACACTGCAAACGCATGCTTTGAAAAAATCACTTCATCGCCCGCTTGTGCAACGGCTCTAGCGGCCAACTCCAAAATATCATTGCTGCCATTACCTAGAGTGATCCAGTCAGCAGGAACGCCTAAGCGATCGGATAACACCTTCTTGAGTTCAAAGCCATTGGAATCCGGATAGCGACCTAAATCGCTTGCTGCACGCAGCATCGCCTCTTGCGCTGACCTCGGCATACCGAGTGGGTTTTCGTTCGAGGCAAGCTTCACAATCTTGCTCTCATCAAGGCCATATTCGCGCGCTACTTCGCTGATCGGCCTGCCGCCCACGTAGGGTGCAATTGCTTGAATGTGTTTAAGGCCGAGTGGCGTGCTCATCGTTAACCTAATGCGCGTGGGTAGGAACCCAGTTTTTTATAAAAGGCAGCTGTGTCTTGTAGCTCTACTAATGCCTTAGCTACATTGGTATCCTCCGCATGGCCGGCAATATCAATATAGAAGTGGTACTCCCAGGTGCCTTTGCGAGCCGGTCGGGACTCAAATCGCGTCATCGAAACACCGTGCTTGGCCAAGGGCGCCAATAAAGAATAGACTGCGCCTGGCTTGTTCGCGACCGATAGGACCAGTGCAGTTTGATCATTGCCGGTAGGCTGGCATTGGTAATTTCCCACCACGACAAAACGCGTGCGATTGTGTGGATCATCCTGAATCTGACTGGCTACTGCTTGTAAACCATATGCCACTTGTGCTGGATCACCCGCAATTGCCGCAATTGTAGGATCGGCAGCCGCCATGCGCGCTGCTTCAGCATTACTGCTAACGGCTTGGCGCTGCAACTGCGGGGCATGGACACTGAGCCACTGTTGGCACTGGGCCAAGGCCTGTGCATGCGCACACACCGTGGTTACGCCATCTACGCTTCCGGATTTTGTCAGCAAGTGGTGGCGTATCGATAAAACCACTTCACCACTAATGTGCAATGGGGAATCGAGTAATAAATCAAGTGTGCGCGAGACCGCACCCTCACTGGAGTTTTCGACGGGCACAATACCAAATTGCGCAGCGCCCTTTTCAACCGATTTGAATACTTCATCCAAACTGGCGCACGGTAATCCGCTAATGGATTGACCAAAAAAACTTTGTGCTGCTAACTCAGAAAAGGTGCCAACGGGTCCTAGGTAGGCGATGGTTTGCCTTGCCTCAAGCGCGCGGCAAGCCGACATCACTTCCCGCCAAATAGCTGCAATGCCATCGCTTTGCAAAGGGCCTTGATTGAGTTTGACTAAATTCGCGATGACCTGACGCTCGCGCTCAGGGCGAAAGACCGGCGTTACAAAATCGCCCTTGACGTGACCCACCTCTTGCGCGGCTTTTGCGCGCTTTGATACGAGTTCAAGTATTTCGGCATCGATGGCATCGATGCGTGCTCGCAGTGGAGCCAAACGCTGATCTTCGGTGCTCATTACGCCCGCCTTTCAAATTCACGCATAAATTCCACTAAGGTTTGAACGCCTTCGAGTGGCATTGCATTGTAAATACTAGCGCGCATTCCGCCAGCCGCTTTATGGCCACGCAATGCAGCCAAGCCCGCACTACTGGATTGCGCTAAAAAGGCAGCATTCAAGGTTTCGTCTTTTAAGAAAAAGGTGACGTTGGTTCGCGAACGGTAACGTGGATCCACCCGATTCTCATACAGACCACTTTGACCGATGTAGTTGTAAAGCAAGGTGGATTTTTCAAGGTTGATGCGCTCCATCTCCGCAACCCCACCCCGTTTTAATAGCCACTTAAATACCAGTCCAGACAAATAGATGGCAAATGTGGGGGGCGTATTCAACATCGATTGCGTAACCTCTTCTTTTGCCCAATCCCAAATCGATGGCGTTATTGGCATTTGATGGCCCATTAAATCCCTGCGCACAATCACGAAGGTAACGCCAGCCGGGCCAATGTTTTTTTGTGCCCCAGCAAACCAGACGCCGCATTGCGTTACATCCATTTTGCGCATCAAAATGTTGCTTGAAATATCAGCTACTAGAATGCGGTCGCCTACATCGGGCACCTCTTGAAACTCGACACCGCCAATCGTTTCATTGGCGCAGTAATGCAAGTAGGCAGCATCGTCCGATAAATGCCAGGTATTGCTGTCTGGAATGGTCGTAAATTGCTGGTCTTTTGAGCTTGCGGCTAAATGGGCTTGTCCGTATTTTTGCGCTTCTAAGAATGATTTCTCCGACCAAATCCCAGTAAGCAAAAAATCCGCCTTAGGTCCGTTTTGGGCGAGCGGCATCAAGTTCATTGGCACAGCAGCATTTTGACCAATGCCACCGCCTTGCAACATCAAAATCGCATAGTTGTCGGGGATGTTCATCAGCACGCGCATGTCGTGCAGGGCCTCCTCATAGAGGGCCATGAACTCCGGACTGCGATGGCTAATTTCCATCACGCTACAACCCAAACCCCGCCAATTCAGCATCTCTTCGGATGCCTGCTGTAAAACTTCGGCTGGCAAAGTAGCAGGACCCGCTGCGAAATTAAAGATGCGGCGGTCGAAAGTCATAATGAATTTAGGGGTGCGGGATCAAATAACTACATTACGCATCAGGTGTGGATTCACCAGCGGCATCAACTTCATCCTCAAGCCCATCCGCATCGTCATCGGAGTCGCTCTCTGCAATCCGCTGTAAACCTGATAAACGCGTACCCTCGTCAACGCTAATCAAGGTAACACCTTGGGTTGCCCGGCCCATCTCCCGAATTTCCGAGACACGCGTGCGAACCAAAACGCCGCCTGTCGTAATCAACATAATTTGATCTTCTGGGGAGACCAGGGATGCTGCTACTACCTTACCGTTACGCTCGCTGGTCTGGATTGCAATCATGCCTTTAGTGCCGCGGCCATGACGTGTGTATTCCGTAATGGGAGTGCGCTTACCAAACCCATTTTCCGTAGCAGTTAATACGCTACTCGGAGCGGCCACACCGTCGTCTGCTGATACTGCACCATCCGACGCTTCTGCAGGAGCAACCAGCATTGCAATCACGTTTTGCTGAGCAGCTAAATTCATGCCGCGCACGCCGCGTGCAGTTCTGCCCATCGGACGCACATCGTTTTCATCAAAGCGCACTGCTTTACCTGCATCGGAGAAAAGCATCACATCGTGCTTACCATCAGTAATGGCTGCGCCGACCAAAAAATCATTCTCGTTTAAGTCAACCGCAATGATACCCGCCTTCCGCGGATTGGAAAAATCCGAGAGGCGGGTCTTTTTGACCGTACCAAGGCTAGTTGCCATAAAGACATATTGATCGTCTTGGTAGCCTTTAATTGGCAGTATCACCGTGATTTTTTCACCATCAATGAGCGGGAACATATTCACGATCGGCTTGCCGCGCGATGTACGACTGCCTTGCGGGACTTCCCAGACTTTCAGCCAGTACATCCGGCCGCGATCCGAGAAACACAAAATAGTATCGTGGGTGTTTGCCACAAACAGGGTGTCGATCCAATCTTCATCCTTGGTTGCAGCGGCTTGCTTGCCACGACCGCCCCGTTTTTGTGCGCGGTATTCGCTGAGGGGCTGGCTCTTCATGTAACCCGAGTGCGATAAGGTCACCACCATGTCTTGTGGCGTGATCAGATCTTCCGTGAAGAGTTCGGTGGCATTCATTTCAAT
>CAWUTW010000055.1:0-3857 GCA_963925585.1 uncultured Polynucleobacter sp.
CAACTGGACGCCTGAGCCCAACACCCCAGAAGCAAAACTCTACGATTACTACCTAAAGCCCCGCGACTGGTTAGCCTAATTGACTACACCAGAAAAAATTGGCATCTTAGGCGGCACCTTTGATCCACCCCATTGGGCCCATTTGCGGGTTGCGGCGCATTTTGCAAGGCTGTTTCAACTCGATCGCCTACTACTCGTCCCAAGTGGCAACCCTTGGCAAAAATCCGCTTTTATTACCCCACCAGAAACGCGCTATCAATTAACGCAAGCAGCTGCAATTGCCCTTAACCGATTATTGGGTGATGAAGGTATGCAGATTCCAATTGAAGTGGATCGCATTGAACTCGACCGCCAAGGACCGAGTTACACCATCGATACCACAATTGCACTACGGCAGCGTTATGGCAAAGCAACGCACTTGATCTGGTTGATGGGCGCCGATAGCTTGATGCAAATCGATACCTGGCAAGACTGGCAACATCTACTTAAAGAGGTTCATTTGGCTGTGGCAAGACGTCCTGAGTTTGCTTTAACGATTGACCCCCAATCGGAGTTAGGTCGCTTTATCCAGCTTCACCAGACCAGCGATGCCAAGCAGCTGGATCAATCACCCTGCGGCTTAATTTACCTAGACCAGAAACTAGACATGTACCTGTCATCGATTGCCATCCGCAAACAATTGGCTACTGGCGGCATTAATCCAAACACTCCTTTAGCTGAGCAAATCCCCAGTGAAGTGTTGGATCTGGTTGAGAAGTTAGGCCTTTACTCCCAATCAAGATAAGATCATCCCCTATTCATTAAAAGACACCATGGACCTACGTAAATTACAACGCACCATTATTGATGCCCTGGAAGATGTCAAGGCGCAGGACATTCGCGTCTATGACACCACCAAACTCAGCGAGTTATTTGATCGGGTCATCATTGCGACCGGATCTAGTAACCGCCAAACCCGCTCGCTTGCGATGTCGGTCAAGGAAGACGTCAACAGCAAAGGCGGCGAGGTGATCTCGATTGAAGGCCTCGAAACCGGTGAGTGGGTCTTGGTCGATTGCGGTGACATCGTTGTGCACATTTTGCAACCCATGCTGCGGTCATACTATCAACTGGAAGGCATGTGGGGCGCTAAGCCAGTACGCGTTAAATTAGCGGGCGCTAAGGGCCTTGCGAAAGCCAGTGAATTTTCCGATGAGGATGAGGACTAAGTCAGCATGTCTGTCTGCATCACCGTCCTCTAGCCAAGCATGCGGCTCATTATCATTGCAGTAGGCCATAAGATGCCAGATTGGGTATCGAGCGCTTGCAACGACTACCTCAAGCGCATGCCCGCAGATTGCAGCATCGAGCTCAAAGAAATCAAACCCGACCTCACCCCTGCCAAAGAAGCAATTAAGATTGCGGCCGCCATTCCAAAAGGAATTCGCCTGATTGCAATGGATGAACGCGGTAAGGACCTCAGCACCCAAGCCCTTGCTAATCAATTGGCACAATGGCGCCAAGATGGGGGTGATGTCGCTTTTCTAATTGGCGGAGCGGATGGTTTAGATGCCAGCATCAAGCAAAAGGCCGATGCCATTTGGCGTTTATCCAGCCTAACCTTGCCGCATGCGATGGCGCGGGTCTTGTTAACCGAACAACTCTATCGGGCATGGACAGTTTTGCAAGGCCATCCCTACCACCGCGAATAAGCACCCTTCATTTAATAATGCATTCTTTTCTCTACCTCGCATCCCAAAGCCCCCGCCGCCAGGAATTATTAACGCAATTGGGTGTGCGTTTTGAATTGCTCTTACCAGATAGTGATGAAAATGCCGAAGCAATCGAGGAGCCGCTCCCAAAGGAAAATGCCAGGGCCTACGTTCAGCGCGTAACGCTCGCGAAATGCGATGCTGCATTAGAGCGCTGGGCAAAGAGAAACCTGCCTTGGGCGCCCATTTTATGCGCCGACACCACGGTGAGTCTTCCCAAGAACGATGCTGCCCAGATTCTGGGTAAGCCCGCAGATGCTGCGGATGCGGAGCGCATCTTACGCTTGCTTAGCGGCCAAACCCACGAAGTGCTGACGGCGATTGCTCTACTTCCACAGCAGTCGGCAAAACCCATTAGCCTGGTGCAGGTATCAGAAGTGGAATTTATGGCACTCAGCGATCCACTAATTAAGGCCTACATTACGAGCCAAGAACCCTATGGCAAAGCTGGCGCCTACGGCATCCAAGGCCTAAGCAGTGCATTTATCCGCAGAATCGTCGGGAGTTATAGCGGCATCATGGGGCTACCCCTATTTGAAATGGCTACCCTACTGGAACAGGCTGGCGTATCCTTTACGCTCTCGCCTGAAATTGCAAACCAAGCCTAATATGAACGAAGAGATTCTGATCAACATTACACCCCAAGAAACACGGGTGGCATTGATTCAACAAGCGGCGGTGCAAGAGCTGCAAATTGAGCGTACTCGCCAGCGGGGAATTGTCGGCAATATTTATTTGGCTAAAGTGGTTCGGGTTCTACCTGGGATGCAATCGGCCTTTATTGAGATGGGTCTCGAGCGCACGGCATTTATGCATGTAGCCGATATTGCCCAACAGAACCAGCAAACCCAAATTGAAAAGGTTCTTTACGAAGGTCAAACCATAATTGTGCAAGTGTTAAAAGACCCACTTGGCACTAAAGGTGCGCGCCTTACAACTCAGATCAGCATTGCGGGCCGTAACTTAGTATATTTGCCACAATCGCAAAAAGAATCTGGTCATGAGCCCTACATTGGAATCTCGCAACGCATCGAAAATCAAGACGAGCGCGAAGCAATCAAAGCCCGCATCGCCGGACTACTGCCATGCGATCAAACCGGCGGCATTATTGTGCGCACCATTGCACAAGATGCCACGGATGCCGAACTAACGCTCGATTTACTCTACCTTAAAAAAACCTGGGAAACCATCTTGGCCTCGGTTAATCAGAAATCGACGCCTGCCCTACTCTTTCAGGATTTGAGTTTGGCAGAGCGCGTATTGCGCGACCTAGCTAGCGATAAGACCATGCAAATACGGGTTGATTCGGCGGAGAACTTTGAGCGCTTAAATCGCTTTGCGGAGACATATACGCCAAACCTCGTTGGCAAGCTAACCCTACATCGCGGCGAGCGCGCCTTGTTTGATTTATTTGATGTCGATGCTGAAATCAACAAAGCCTTGGGACGCCGAGTCGATCTCAAATCGGGCGGGTACTTGATGATCGATCAAACCGAATCCATGACAACCATTGATGTCAATACGGGCAGTTATGTTGGCGCACGCAATCTCGATGACACCGTCTTTAAAACAAATCTCGAAGCAGCGCAGGCAATTGCACGGCAACTACGACTACGCAACTTGGGCGGCATCATCATCATCGACTTTATCGATATGCTGACCCGCGAGCATCAAGAGGCGGTATTGAGCGAACTCAAACGCAACCTCGAACGGGATCATGCACGCAATTCAGTCAGTCAATTTTCTGCCTTAGGTTTAGTAGAGATGACGCGTAAACGTACGCGTGAATCCCTGGCCCACATTTTGTGCGAACCATGCGCCACCTGCAGTGGCAAAGGCGAAATCAAAACAGCCCAAACCATTTGCTACGAAATCCTGCGGGAGATCGTCCGTGAGCATCGTCAATTCAATCCGATGGAGTTCCGTATTGTGGCCGCGCCCGACGTCATTGATCTCTTCTTGGAAGAAGAAAATCAGTTTTTAGCGATGCTGGGGGATTTTGTCGCGAAGCCTATTCGCTTGCAAGCAGAAGGCTCGTTCAAACAAGAGCAATACGATATTGTTTTGAGTTAATACCGCAATTTGCAATTAGGCATTAGCAAATTG
>CAWUTW010000056.1:0-3432 GCA_963925585.1 uncultured Polynucleobacter sp.
AATTAACCAGGTTTTTTGATCGCCCTTACCTTCGGCTATCACCGGCACAGTCATGGCAATCTTTTCTGGGGCTGGTTCAGCCAGATTGACTCCGCCATCGCGTACCGCAATATTGTTACCAAAAATGTAATTGGCAATCAAGCGAAAGCCGGTACTGGAAGCTTCACTAAGGTCACCCGGAACCTCAACCTGCGCAACAATCAACGGCGCATATTCCCGAATTTCAAATGGCTCGGCTTGTAAGATGACGCGGTAACTCGGCTCTTCTGTTGCCATGGCGGTCGATACTCCAATCGGGAAAAAAGAGAGCGCAATGCCAATCTGAATCCAGGCCTGCATTGCGCGATATAGCGGATTAGTTAAAGTCATATAGTCGATCTGGGTTGCTTACCAGTATCTGCTTTAACAGCGTAGGCTCTTCAATCCAATTTCCTAGTAGATCACACAGATCAGCATCATTGGGCATAAACCCTTTGACCATAACGTGTGGCCAGTCCGTGCCCCAGACAATCTGCTGTGGATTCGCTTTAAGTAAGGCCTCGGCGAAACCATTGACATCGGAATATGGCGGAGCAGCTTGCTCCGAAATGCGATAGGTGCCGGTGAACTTAACCCAGGCACGCCCTTCCCGCATCATTGCACACAGATTCTGAAAGCCCGCATTGGCAATACCAAGGCTTGCCTTCACGTAACCGAAATGACCGATCACAATCTCCACTGGAAAATCATGAAAGTCTTTTTGCAACTGCGGAAATGCATCCACGTGCATTAAGAATTCCAAATGCCAGCCAAAGGGAGCAATGCGCTCGGCAAGGCCTCTGAGCATAGTCATCGGCAATTGCCCGGTGGCATCGGCTAAATCAACGATATTGCAGCGCAGTCCTCGAACGCCTGCTTGATGCAGAGTCTCAATTTCAGCATCGGTAATGGTGTTATCAACCACTGCAACGCCACGTAATTTTGTTGGAAATGCTTTGAGTGCTGCAAGCATGGCACGATTATCGGTGCCATAAATGCTGGGCTGCACTAAGACAGCGCGCTCAACCCCCAAGTGCGTTAACAGATTGAAGTAATCTGGGAGCAGTGCATCTGGCGGGGTATAAATGCGCTCACTGAAATACGGAAAGCTACTTTCCGGTCCGCAAATGTGAGCATGGCAATCCGTGGCCCCAACCGGCAAAAGCAGATCGGGCCGACGCAATACCCGATCTGGAGCCTGGCATAGTGGCGCCTTATTGAGGTTCAATACCGGCGTCTTTTGCAATCTTGGTGTACTTCGCGATTTCATTTCGAACAAACTGGGCGGTCTGCTCTAAATTCATCGGCTTGGATGTAATGCCTGCTTTCGCATAGGCAATCTTGATATCCACGTCTTGCAGTGCGCGATTAATATCTTCGTTGATTTTCACTTTAATCTTCTCTGGCGTAGCAGATGGAGCCCAAACACCAAACCAAAGTCCAATATCAAAATTCGGATATCCCTGCTCAGCAATGGTTGGAATCTCGGGTGCAACAGACGCTCGTGCAATGCTGGTTATACCCAGTGCACGTGCTTTGCCGCCGCGGACTTGCGCCATGGCTGTTTCAAATGGAGCCATGTAAAACGCCGTCCTACCAGCAATGGTTTCTGTAATTGCCTCGGGTGAGCCCTTATAAGGTACGTGCAACATCTTGATGCCCATGGTCTGATTAAAGTACTCGGCAGCCAAGTGCGTAGAGCTCCCAATACCAGCAGAGGCGTAAGGCAGGTCACCTGGTTTTGCTTTTGCAGCGGCTACCAGATCTTTGATCGTTTTATATGGGCTCTCAGCACCGACAATTAATAAATAAGGTGTCGTGCCCAGAATATTTAGATCTGTCAGACTTTTTAAGTCGTAGGGTAATTTTTTATAAATTGCTGGGTTGGCTGCATACGAGGCAGACTGCACTAATAGCGTGTAACCATCCGGCGCCGCATTGACTACTACGCCTGTACCAACGAGGCCGCCAGCACCTGGGCGATTTTCAATAATCACGGGCTGCTTCCACAATTCAGCCAAACTTTTTGAAACCAATCGACCGGCAATGTCCGCGCCCGATCCAGGTGTTAGCGGAACAACCATCTTGACGGTCTTGGATGGGTATTTATCGGCTGCTGGCTGCGCCTGGACATGGATACCAGCACCTAATAAGGCTAAGCCAATCAGTCCAAGTTGCCATTTTTTATTTATCTGCTTGAATTGCGTCATGGTAAGTCTCCTTTTATTTTTAATGTGCTGTCATGAAATACTAAGCGAATTTATTGAACGGAGTCCAAAAATTGCTTCAGGGCTCCATTAAATTGGGCTGGCTTTTCAATATTGGATAAATGGGCCGCATCGTCAATGATCTGCATGCTCGAATGCTGAATTAAGCGATGCAGTACCGTTGCTTGGGCGACGGTACATGCGGGGTCTTGTCTACCTAGCAAGACCATGGTCGGCGCCGTAATCTTAAGTAACATAGTTGACTGCGCCATATCCCGTACCGCGCTGGCACAGGCAATGTAGCCATCTACTGGTGTATTCAAAATCATCGTACGCACCCGCTCGACTTTTGCTGGCTCGCTGGCAACAAATCCATCCAAAAACCAGCGTTTGATGGTGCCATCGACCAGGCCACCCAAACCCTGCCCCCGCGCAATTGCGAAACGCTCCTCCCACAACGACCGCGGTGGCATTTCGCTGGCGGTGTCACACAAACTCAATGAGATAACCCGATCAGGAAAATGAGCGCCAACAAACTGGCAAATCATTCCGCCCATCGATAAGCCGACCAGATGGGCCTTGCTAATTTGCAACGCATCCATGAGACCCACTAGATCATTCGCCAATAACTCGATGCTGTACGGACCAGGCGTCACTTCGGACTGACCGTGCCCACGGGTGTCATAGCGCACTACGCGGTAGTGGGAGGTCAATGCAACAATCGTGTCATCCCACATTTCTAAGCTCGACATCAAGCTATTGCTCATGACTACGACCGGCGCAGTCTCGGGACCATCGATTTGATAGGCCATCGTGATGCCATTGGCATGAATTGTTTTCTTCATAACACCCTTACAGTAAACGGATTAAACGTAAAAAAATGCAATGCATCTTTTGTTTGCATTAAGCCACTAATTCTACTCAGAAGACGCCTAATTCACATACACTAGTGCCATGATTGCCGGTTTAGTTCAAATCCTTTTCTTTCAGGGCTTAGGCGAGCTGATTTCTAAGTTTGTCTTTACCACCCTGCCAGGCCCTGTGATTGGGCTTGTCCTGCTGTTAGCATGGCTGATGCTGCGCGGCAAGCTTGATCCATCCTTGGCTTTGGTAGCGGATGGCTTTAGTCAATACTTGGGTCTGCTATTTGTTCCTGCTGCGGTTGGGGTAGTTCTATTTCTGCCACAACTCAAAGAACATGCTGGGG
>CAWUTW010000057.1:0-6938 GCA_963925585.1 uncultured Polynucleobacter sp.
CGCTCTTCCGATCTCGGCTGACCTTAAAAGCAAGTGCACGGTCACCTTGATCAATGTGCATGATGATGTCGGCCTTAACCACGTTAAGCAATTTGTTGCTAAGAGCGTAGTCGATGATTACCTGCGTGAAGTCAGCGAGAAAGAGCTAAAGCCAGCACAAAAAGTATTGGATGCAGCTGGCATCAAATACACGATGGTGATCAAGCGCGGCAATATTTCTGAAGAAACTCTTGCCTTGGCTAGTAAAGAGAAAATGGACATGATTGTGATGGGCTCCAAAGGCCGCAGCGGCTTTGTCGACATGATCATGGGCTCGATTGCACAAAAGGTAGTTTCTGGTGCAAAGCAGCCGGTTGTCTTGGTGAAGTAAATCACCTACGTGCTCTTGATGGGCCAATAAAAAGCCTCGCAAGGAAACTGCGAGGCTTTTTTATTTGTATGCAGTAGAAATAACTGCCATTAATGAGCTAGTACAGACGCAATAATTGCGTTGAAGGTTTTGCTTGGACGCATTACCGCATCACATTTTGCGGGCTCTGCAAAATAATATCCACCAATGTCGACTGGCTTGCCTTGAACGGCGCTGAGCTCACCCACGATGGTTTTTTCTTGGGCCTCCAGTGCTTTTGCAATGGGCGCAAAGTGGGCCTGCAGCACCTTATCATCGGTTTGCTGGGCTAATGCCTGAGCCCAATACATCGATAAGTAAAACTGACTACCGCGGTTATCGAGCTCACCCGTTTTTATAGACGGCGACTTGCGATTTTCGAGTAGTGCGCCGGTTGCTTCATCCAAGGTGCGCGCCAAAATTTTTGCTTTTTTGTTACCGGTTTTGTCGCCAATGTCCTCCAGAGATACAGCCAGTGCCATAAACTCGCCTAAGGAATCCCAGCGTAAATGATTTTCTTCAACCAATTGTTTGACGTGTTTTGGAGCAGAGCCGCCTGCACCCGTTTCAAACAATCCACCACCAGCCATTAAAGGCACAATCGATAGCATCTTTGCGCTGGTACCTAATTCCAAAATGGGGAATAAATCCGTGAGGTAGTCGCGCAAGATATTGCCGGTCACAGAAATCGTATCCTTGCCCCGAATCACACGCTCCAAGGTGTAGCGCATGGCTCGTGTTTGCGACATGACCTGAATATCAAGACCAGTGAGGTCATAATCATTCAAGTAGGTCTTTACTTTTTTAATCAACTCGGCCTCATGGGGGCGATACTCATCTAGCCAAAAAACAGCTGGGGTATTTGATAAACGGGCACGATTCACCGCCAATTTAACCCAATCCCGAATGGGCGCATCCTTCACTTGGCACATGCGCCAGATATCACCCTCTTCTACCTGCTGCTCGAGCAAAACGGTGCCATCATCTGCCACGATGCGGGCTGTACCGGCTTCAGCGATTTCAAAAGTCTTGTCGTGGGAGCCATACTCTTCGGCTTGCTGCGCCATTAAGCCAACATTGGGCACTGTGCCCATGGTCTTAGGATCAAAGTTGCCGTGGGTTTTGCAGAAATTAATGATTTCTTGGTAGATGCGCGCAAAGGTACTTTCTGGAATAACCGCTTTAGTATCTTGCGGCCGCCCATCTGCCCCCCACATCTTGCCGCCAATGCGAATCATGGCTGGCATGGATGCATCGACGATCACATCGCTGGGTGAATATAGATTGGAAATGCCCTTGGCTGAATCAACCATTGCCAAGGCAGGACGATGCTCATGGCACGAATGCAAGTCTTTTAATATTTCTTCGCGCTTGGTAGCAGGCAGGCTTTCGATCTTGTCATGCACACTACTAAGGCCATTGTTGGCGTTCACTCCAAGCTCTGCGAAGAGTTTTTCATGCTTTGCAAATGCATCTTTGTAAAAGATTTTGACTGCGTGACCAAAGACAATCGGATGCGAAATCTTCATCATCGTTGCCTTCACGTGCAGCGAAAACATGAGTCCTGTCTTATACGCATCTTCCATCTCTGCTTCGTAAAAAGCACACAAGGCTTTTTTACTCATATACATGCTATCAATCACTTCGCCTTCCTGCAGACTGATTTTTGGCTTCAAGACAATGGTTTTGCCGCCCTTCGTTACCAAATCCATCTTTACATCGCAGGCCATGGACATCGTCATGGATTTTTCGCTGGAGTAAAAATCACCCCCATGCATATGCGATACATGGGTACGCGAAGCCTGACTCCAGGTACCCATCGAATGCGGATTGTTACGCGCATAGCGCTTGACTGCAGCTGGCGCGCGGCGATCGGAATTCCCCTCTCGTAATACTGGATTCACGGCACTGCCCAAGCATTTGGAGTAGCGCGCCCGAATAGCTTTCTCGTCATCGTTCTTGGGATCATCTGGAAAATCGGGGATGGCATAGCCTTTGCTCTGCAATTCTTTAATGGCATCTTGGAGCTGCGGTACGGACGCACTAATGTTGGGTAACTTAATGATGTTGGTATCCGGTTGCAAGGTCATCTTTCCCAGCTCAGCTAAATTATTGGGTACGCGCTGCGCCTCGCTCAAGCACTCTGGAAACTCAGCCAAGATCCGAGCCGCTACAGAAATGTCACTTTTAACAATATCAACACCAGCTGATTTTGCAAATGCGCTTATGACCGGCAAAAATGCACAGGTTGCAAGCGCAGGGGCTTCGTCTGTGAAGGTATAAATGATCTTTGAATTTCCTGAAGCCATGTCTATTCCTTAAATGGGATAACGCAATTGAGCATGGTTTTAGACCTGCCCCATACATGCTTTTCTCCATTGATGCTGCGAGCGCACAATAAAATCCAACATGCAGACAAGTCATTTTAAAGCATCGCCTTTGCAGAAAAGGGGCTCATTTTATATACTGAGATACAGTATTACCCAATGAACTGGATAATTGCTGCTAACGCACTAAATTAGTGCATATCTTGCTTTCTTTTCCCTTTTAAACTGGCCAAACCATGAATACCCCTCTCAAACTCGGTCTATTGATTCTGGCTGGAGGCCTGGCTGTGGCATTCTTAATGCCGAAATCCGGCGGCGATTCGAAACCGCCCTCTACTACCCCCTCTTCTATAAAGGCAAATACCGTGAGCGAATTCCAAAAAATTGATACTGTCCTTGGCAACGGCGCAGAAGCAAAAGCCGGATCCGATGTATCGGTTCACTACACCGGCTGGTTGCATGATCCATCTGCCGCTGACCTCAAGGGCAAGAAATTTGATAGCTCAGTCGATCGCGGCCAAGCATTTGAATTTCCCTTAGGGGGCGGTCGTGTGATTAAAGGCTGGGATGAAGGCGTTGCCGGCATGAAAGTCGGCGGCAAGCGCTCCTTAATCATTCCTGCGGAGATGGGCTATGGTGCCCGCGGTGCTGGCGGCGTTATTCCTCCTAACGCAACACTGGTATTCGATGTGGAGCTGCTCGGCGTTAACTAATCCAGTATTGAGTAATGCAAAAAAGCCTTCTTACCTTAGAAGGTTTTTTTAATTTTCAGGGGTCGGAAAGCGAGTACCACAATGTCTGCAGTATTGATTCGTTGTTTCGTGACCATCGCTACAACAGGCATCACAGGTTTTTTTGGCGACAAACTCTTGGTTACGGCGGTGCGCAAACTCCGCGGTCACAATCCCCGTTGGCACAGCCAATGTGCCCCAGCCCATCAGCATCATGGCCGACGAAATGAGTTTGCCTAAATCGGTGTGCGGGGTAATGTCGCCAAACCCAACGGTGGTCATCGTTGTGATTGCCCAATACACCGCCATCGGAATGCTCGTAAAGCCATTGTGCGGCCCTTCCACCACATACATGATGGAACCCATCACGGTTACCACCATCAACACCACCGATAAAAACACCAGGATCTTGCGTCTGCTGGCCGACAGGGCTTCAGCCAGATGCTGATACTCCGACATGTATGCGGTTAACTTAAAAATACGGAACATCCGAATCAAGCGCAGTAAGCGCACATCAATCAATGCATGCAGCTCAGGAAAGAGAAGGGCAAGATAAGTCGGAACCACCGACAGAAAATCAATCACTCCATAAAAACTAGTTGCGTAACGCCAGCGGTACTTTGCGCAATACAAACGCGCGAGGTATTCGATGCTGAACAGTATCGTGAACATCCACTCCAGCGTGACTAATTGACTATGGAACTGCTTTGAAATCGATGCCACGCTGTCGAGAACGACCACCAATACTGAGAGCAAGATGGCGTAAATTAAAGCGCGATCAAACAACAAACCCTTCTTGGTATCGGATTCAAAAATAATCACATACATGCGCTGCTTCAATGAATGCGCAGTAGGGTGTTTGGGATCGGCGGAATGGGCTGTCATGGGCTTATGAATTCTAAATCAGTTGCGTCTGTGTTTTACGAATCAGTCCAAATACCCCAGTTGCAATTGGACAGCGATAAAAACTAGAGTGAATTGGGCTTGCTTGGAAAACATGCTTTTACAAGGCGCAGCAGAGGCGGTCCAAAAAATCCAGAAATACCATGGCGGTGCTTAGCAAAGAAACGGTAGCTGGGCCCTAGAATCGGCATCATCCAGCGGCGCGAAAAAATCCATGCAATTAGCGGTAAATTCGCTCGTCGGTATGCCTCACCAAAGACGGCCACTCCATTAATGGGTGGCTCGCCTTCGATCTGGCCATACATGCTTGCTAAGGCCTCTTCACAGGACACCCCTACTGTTTGCGGATCGTATTGTGCTGAATTGATATCAACAAAATGGAGCAGGCCTGCTTGATTGCGGTGTTGTAAAAAAAGGATTTCGGCTTGACATAAGGGACAGGCGCCGTCGTAGAAAAGAGTAAAGGGCTTCATCGTCCGTGCGACTGCTTATATTGGGTCGGGCAGTAGGCGCGGTCGATATCGGGACTACGCAATGCGCTGTGTTTGCTTGCGCGACCCGTCACCCGAGCGCGCCATAAGCGAAAAGAGCCAGACTTCAAATTGGCTCGCATTAGGCGAATGACTGCGGACTCCGATAAGCCATAGCTACGCAAAATGGCCTCAAAGGGTGTACGGTCCTCCCAAGCCATTTCAATGATGCGTGACACGTCTGCCGAGCTGAGCTCTGCGGGGGTTGGGGAGGGATGATCTGGTGATGGCATACCAAGCAAGTGTAGAGCTTATTCACTAGAATGGTGTGACCCCCACTTCATTCAATCTGGTATGCGTTTCCCTGCCCCCCTTATCGCCCGCCTTGGTTTGCTAGGCTCCCTGCTGGGTGGCCTCGCGGCTTGCGATAAAAACGACTACACCACCTGGAACTGTATTCCAGGGGCGGATGGAGCAAAAGTAACGATGGTGCTTAGTCGATCGCTCATGACCTTAGACCCACCGCAGGGATTTGCAGTCAATCCGTCCAATAAAAACGAATCTGATTTACGTTTTTGCGGTAGCTTAGGGCATGACAGTTATTTTGATGTGCGTTGCCCAGCCAATACGCAAGCCGCAGTGGTCCGGTTTACGCCCGGATCTGGAGCACTTCGTCTTGGCACACAAACGATGCAGTGCACCGTCCTTTAATCCGTTTCTTGATCCGCCATGCCGACTAAAAATCCACTTAGCCCAAAAAAATTGTTGCTGACGAAGTGGACTGCGGTTCATCCCATCAAAAAACAAAAGCATTTTTTGGTGAGTAAAGTCATTCTTCCTGAATTGCCCCACGAGGCCATCAAGCAAGTGGAGATTGAAGCCGTCTTCAGTAAAGAGGTGCGGCAAATTGATTGGCGTGAATTGACAGACGCCACCATCTGGAAACAGGGCTGGGTTTAAATGATGCCATCACTACCCGAAGGCTATCGCGCCCTCATCATCGGCTCATCCGGAACGATTGGGTCTGCTTTTTTGGATCTACTGCAGGCGGACCCCCGTTGCGGCCACGTGATTGGCATTCATCGCCACTCCAGCCCAGCCATTAACTATGCGGATGAATCCTCTATTGAAATCGCCGCGCAAACCTTGGCGTCCAGCGGCCCGTTTCACCTCATCATCAATGCGATTGGCGTATTGCATACCGATGCTTGGAGCCCTGAAAAAAAGGGGGCTGATTTGTGTTTCGGCCAGCTAGAAGATATCTTCAAGATCAATGCGTTTGGTCCTGCTGTCACACTAGCCAAGTTCAGTGCCCTGCTTGCTAAAGAGAATGCAATCATGGCCGCGATCTCAGCAAAAGTGGGTAGTATTGAAGACAATCGCTTGGGCGGTTGGTACAGCTATCGCGCATCCAAAGCAGCGCTAAACATGCTACTCAAAACGACTGCGATTGAGTTGCGACGCACACAGCCCAATGCTAAATTAATTGCGCTCCACCCTGGTACCGTCAACTCACGGCTCTCCAAGCCATTTAAGGGAGAGCAAATTGGTCGGCCAGCGATCGATGCGGCGCGCGATATGCTGGCTGTGCTCAATCAATTGCCGTTATCTGAATCCGGCAGCTTTTATAGTTACTCAGGGGAAAAATTGCCATGGTAATTCAAGCACGATTCCAATTTTGCCAACGCGTGATGGCCCTGCTAGTTATCACGCTTTGCCTAAGTTCTGCAGCGCTTGCTAACTTAGCCACTCCTATGACGGATGGTCAGCACATTCTATTGATGCGCCATGCCGACGCACCTGGTTTTAGCGATCCTGCAGGCCATCGCCTTGATCAATGTAGTACGCAGCGCAATTTGGGCGAGTTTGGAAAAAAACAGGCTGAGCGCACTGGGCAATGGCTGAGCCAGCAAGGCATCGAAAGCGCGAAAGTCTTTAGCAGTCCCTGGTGCCGCTGTGTTGACACTGCTACCTTGTTAAACAAAGGACCAGTAGTAATCGATAAATCGCTTGGCTCTTTTTTTGAAAGCATGGGTCAATCAAGCCAGCAAACGGAGGGGTTGCGTCAGCTGGTTCTAAAAAGCCTAAAGCAATTTCCAGGGACACCCATCATCATGGT
>CAWUTW010000058.1:0-19393 GCA_963925585.1 uncultured Polynucleobacter sp.
AAAGTTAAATAAGGACTTGGCTATGAAAAAGACCATCGCACTTCTCGCTTGCTCATTGGCTGCAAGTGGGGCATTTGCTAAATTACCTGCATCAACACCAGAACAGGCTGCCGCAGCACAGTTAGCAAGTGCGAAAACAGCTTACGCTGGCAGGGTCGGTGCCTATCAGTTATGCATGTCTGAAAATGCCGTTGCGAATCGCTACAAAACTGCTGGAACACCTGCGCCCGCTGCGTGTGTAGCGCCGCCCCCATTTGAAGCTCCGGCTGCTGCAGCACCAGCTGCCGCTCCAGCAGCTGCTCCTGCAGCCGCAAAAAAGTAAAGTGAGTTAATCTGCAGCGCGTTCGCGCTGCATGTAACGCTGTGCTGCTTCGGTTTGAGGCTGCGCAAAGAAGGGGGCGCAAGCCCCTTTTTCTATGATTTGTCCGCCATCGATAAAGAGGATGGAGTCTGCAAGGCGCCTTACTTGAGCAAGTTGATGCGAGCTAATCAAAATATCGCAACCCGATGCTGCAAATTCCCGAATCATGGCTTCCACTTGCGCCGTTGTAGTTGGATCTAAATTGGCCGTTGGCTCATCGAGTAGCAGTACATTCGGATTCTGTAAACGAGCCCTACCTAGGCATAACTTCTGCCTTTCGCCGGCAGAGAGTTTGTGCGCTGGCTGCTGCTCAAGATGACTCAAGCCTATCTCTTGCAGTACACGATCGATTTCATGATCGCTCGGCGTGCGAACCCCATTGAGACCAATATTCATTCGTACGCTGGCCTTGATCATTGGCGTGTGGTGCAACACTAATGCGCTGCGTATGCCATCAGCGTAGCTGACGCTGCCACCCGCACTGGGTTTAATCAGACCATGCAATAGCTTTAAAAACGTCGTCTTGCCAGCCCCATTCGGGCCGATGCATGCCGTTATGCCGCCGAGCTCAATGTCGGTATTTGGTATATCTAGAATAGTGCGCCCATCGCGCACAATTTCAATTGCTCGCAATTCAATCCGCTTGGCCTCTAGCTTGCTTGAATTAACCATAACGCTTCTCTGCAAGGGATCGCACTGCGAAGGTGAGTAAATTGGCGAGTAGCACGATAGCGAGTAGCACAATGCCGAGCGCTAGAGCGAATGGTAAATCGCCTTTACTGGTTTCCAGGGCGATGGCAGTCGTCATCGTGCGGGTGGAGTTGAGAATATTGCCACCCACAATCATGACAGCCCCCACTTCAGAGATCGCTCTAGCTAGGCCCGCCAAGATCGCAATCGTGAGCGAGAAACGGCAATCCCAAATCAGCCATTTAATGTAGCCAAGCCGAGTGAAATGCAAGGATAAAAAGGTTTCTCGGTGAATCTGCCAGGCATCCTCTAAGACCTGCCTACTAAGAGCAGCTACCAGTGGTGTGGTGAGCAGAAACTGCGCCATGATCATACCTTTTACGGTGAACAGCCAACCTAACTCACCCAATGGACCACTGCGCGATAAGACTAAATACACCAGCACCCCAATAATGACCGTAGGAACGCCCATGAGGGTATTGATCGTAATAATCAGCGCGCGCTTACCGCGAAATTGCTCGGTTGCTAGCCAAGCTCCAATGGGGAGGCCAACTAGCGTGCCCAATACCAGGGCGCTTAGGCTGACCTGCAGGGAGACCAGCACGATGCTGATGAGACCCTGATCAAATTGGGTCAACAGTGCAAGGGCGTCTTGAAAGGCGATTAACATGCCACATTCTAGCAAGCCTGACCAGAGGCGGTGGCACAATCAAGTTATAAGGATTTAAGTGATGAAGTACAACCGATAGCACGATTAGGTAAGCGCAATGGCAGAGGTAGTTTGTGTATGCAATGGCATAGTCGACCTGGATTTGCGGGAGTATCTAGATACGCACCCGATTAATTCCATAGAAGAATTGCGAGAACAGGCATCGATCTGCAATAAATGCATGCAGTGCGAAGAGCTTGTGGAATCCGAGATTTATTACGCCAAGGTACGCCGTCAAAGTGCATCCCAGTAATGTAACCGAACCGCAAAATAGGGTCCGTGTCGTCACCCTGAATATGCATAAAGGCGTTTCAGCCTTGCATGCGTATTCTACGGTTTACCGTTTGAAGCAAGAGATGCGCTCACACAACCCAGACCTCATTTTCATTCAAGAATTTCAACAAGAGCATCGGGGTCGCGTTAGGCGCTTTGGGCAATGGCCTGCGAATGAGCTAAGCCACTTCTTGGCGGACGGATTTTGGCACGATTGGCACTATGGCAAAAACGTGGAGTACCGTCATGGGCACCATGGCAATGCTATTTTTTCTAAGCACCCCTTATACAAAGGCTTCAATTACGATATTTCAGCCTACCGTTTTGAGCGCCGCGGTTTATTGCACAGTTCGATTCAGTTGCCTGGGAGCAATATACCGATTCACTGTTTTTGCGTTCATTTGGCCTTATTTGAACGTGGTCGTGAACGCCAATTGGTGGAAATCATTTCGTACATTAATAGCTTGACCCAAGACGGCCCTGCTATTGTGGCAGGGGACTTTAATGATTGGCGTAATCGCGTCAGTAGCCCAATGCGCGATGCTGGATTTTTAGAAGTGTTTGAGACCTTAACAGGATCGCCTGCAAAAACCTTTCCCAGCATAAGGCCGCTTCTGCCGATGGACCGTATTTATGTGCGCGGTTTACGCATTCATACGGCAGACTTATTGGAAGAATGGTTTAGGCTATCGGATCACCTTGGAATTGCTGCTGAATTGGAGTTTCTATGAACTTCATTGACATACTTATTGGTCACGAACTAAACCTGACATTTCCTTGGTTTGCATTGGCGCACTTTGTCTTAGTGACCTTATTTGGATTCCGATTAATTTGGTATAGACGACCTGTAAGCGTAACATTTGCCTGGTTTTTAGTCGTGGTAATGCTGCCTGTCTTCGGAATTCTGTTCTATGCCATGTTTGGTGAGCGCCCGGTGGGTCGTAGCCTCACCAAAAAAATCGTGCGGATGGAGCGGGAGCATGCAAAATTACGCGAATCAATGTGTCAACACTATGCGGCTGATCGTCTATTGCTTCCAATTGAATCTAATGCGCTTAGTCTACTCGCGGAGGCAAAAAATGGCTCTCCTGTTACTGCTGGCAACCGAATCGAATTATTCACTGAGTCGCTGACGATTCTACAAACCTTTGTTCGCGAAATCGATGAAGCTAAAGTCAGTTTGCATATGGAGTTTTATATTTGGGCTTTAGGCGGGGATGCCGATGCGGTCGGCGATGCATTGATGCGTGCTGCCAAGCGGGGGGTAGCATGCCGTATTTTGCTGGATTCCTTGGGTAGTAAAGCGTGGTTCAAATCCAGCTGGCCCCATCGATTTAAAGAGGTCGGTATTGCGGTTATTGAGGCTTTGCCGATACAGCTGGGGCGATTTCAGTTTCGCCGAGCGGACTTGCGTCTGCACCGTAAGATTTTTGTGATTGATGGCCGTATTGTATGGACCGGCAGCATGAATTTGGTTGACCCCCGCACCTTTAAGCAAGACACAGGAGTAGGTGAGTGGGTCGATGCAATGGTACGAATTGAAGGGCCGGTAACCGCCCAATTTGCATTGACTTTTTTGTTTGATTGGAGCGCGGGTGATCCTACTATCACCAGCTTCAAAGACCATCACCTTAACCCTGCAGTAGAAGATGGCAAAATCTTGGCGCAGGAGTTTCCATCCGGTCCTGTATATCGTGACGATATTTTGTATCAAGTATTGCTTTCAGCCATTATGGATGCGCGCGAGGAGTTGGTTATTACCACCCCATACTTTGGGCCAGATGACGGCTTGTTACAGGCTTTGATGGCGGCGTCACACCGCGGTGTCAAGGTGACACTAATCGTACCCAAACGCAATGACTCAACCTTAGTTGCTTGGAGCAGCCGCAGTTTTTACGATGACCTACTGCAAGCTGGCGTTCGGATTGCAGAATTTCATGGCGGTTTATTGCATACCAAGAGCCTTTTAATTGATCGTCAAATTGCGATATTTGGCTCGGTTAATTTTGATCAGCGCAGCCTGCGACTTAATTTTGAAATCAGCCTAATCATTTACGACACCATTTTTTGCACGCATTTAGAAAAGTTAATCGAGAGCTATCTAAATGATGCCGATGTAGTGGAAGCGGCGCAGTGGGCCAAACGCCCGCGCTGGCGTCTTTTGCTCGAAAATATAGCCCACCTGACTTCGCCTCTACTTTAAATCGCCTTACTGCTCTTCATTGCAGCAATCTCTTCTGCATTCAGACCAATTTCAGTAAGAATGGCGTTCGTATGCTGGCCGACAGAAGGTATCGCATCCATTCGGTAATCAAACTGGTCATTTGCGCCGGGTGGCAGCAAGGCCGGAATCGGTCCTGCAGGAGAGTTCACCGATACCCAGCGATCACGCGCTGCTAATTGTGGGTGATTCCATACGCCACTCATGTCGTTTAAGCGGGCATTTGCTATCTGCGCCTGATCCAGCTTTGCAATCACTTGGTCACAGGTAAGCTTGCTAAAGCACGAATCAATCAGCGCTGCCAGCGCATCGCGGTGCTCGTGGCGTTTGCTGTTTTTATCAAAACGAACATCGCTTGCTAATGCGGCATTATCTAAAACTACCTCGCAAAAAGCCAGCCACTCGCGCTCATTTTGTAAGCCAAGCATAACCGTAGCACCATCGCCAGCTTTAAATGGTCCGTAGGGGTAAATGGTGGCATGTGCAGCGCCGTTTCGGATGGGCGGGCTAGCGTCTTGATAAGCGTAGTACATCGGATAACTCATCCACTCACCCAGAGACTCCAGCATGGACACATCAATGCTGCAACCCAAGCCTGTCTTTTGGCGCTGCAATAGCGCCGCCAAAATGTTGCTGTAGGCATACATACCCGCTGCGATATCCGCAATTGAATTGCCGGCTTTACTGGGGGCATCCGGCGTACCGGTAACGGATAAGAAACCTGCCTCACTCTGAATTAGTAAGTCGTATGCTTTTTTATCGCGGTAGGGGCCATCATTACCATAGCCAGAAATGTCACACAAAATAAGTCCGGGGTTATCGCGCTGCAACTCTGCTGCTGTGAGCCCCATGCGGGCAGCAGCCCCAGGCGCTAAGTTTTGTACTAAGACATCGGCCGTTTTAAGCAGGGTCTTTAGGACGCTTAGCGCCTCTGTCTGTTTTAAATCGAGTGTGAGGCTTTCTTTAGAGCGATTTACCCAAACAAAGTGTGAGGCAAGACCAGCAACGCGTTCGTCATAGGCCCTTGCAAAATCACCTGCCCCAGGGCGCTCCACTTTAATAACGCGCGCGCCTAAGTCCGCCAGTTGGCGGGTACAAAAAGGAGCAGCAATGGCATGCTCGAGTGAGACAACGGTAATACCATCCAGTGGCCGTGCGGCAGAATTACTACTCATATTAAAAAGACCGGGGAAGGCCAAGAACGTGTTCGGCGATATAGGAATAAATTAAATTCGTAGAGATGGGTGCCACTTGATAGAGGCGGGTTTCTCGAAATTTGCGCTCCACATCGTATTCGCAGGCAAAGCCAAAACCACCATGGGTTTGCAAGCAGACGTTGGCCGCCTCCCAGGATGCTTTGGCTGCAAGGTATTTGGACATATTCGACTCGGGACCACATGGCTCGTGGCGATCAAATAAATCACAGGCCTTAAAGCGCATTAAGTTGGCTGCTTCCGTTTCCATATAGCTGTCGGCAATCGGAAACTGAATGCCTTGATTCTTGCCAATCGGTTGGTCAAATACAACCCGCTCATTGGCATAGCGCCGCGCGCGATCAATGAACCAGTAGGCATCACCAATGCACTCTGCTGCAATTAGTACGCGCTCCGCATTTAAGCCATCAAGGATGTATTTAAAGCCACGGCCTTCCTCACCAATTAAATTTTCGGCCGGGATTTCTAAATTATCAAAGAAGACTTCATTGGTTTCGTGATTGACCATGTTTTCAATCGGACGCACTTCCATGCCCTTGCCTATCGCATCGGCCAAATTGACGATAAAAATCGACATGCCTTCTGACTTACGCTTGACCTCACTGAGCGGAGTAGTGCGAGCCAATAAGATCATGAGGTCAGAGTGCTGTATCCGCGAAATCCAGACTTTCTGGCCATTAATGACATAACGATCCCCTTTTTTAACGGCAGTCGTTTTGAGTTTGGTGGTGTCGGTTCCCGTGGTAGGTTCAGTAACGGCCATGCTCTGCAAGCGCAGTTCGCCGCTGGCAATCTTGGGTAGGTAGAGTTTCTTTTGGGCATCAGAGCCGTGGCGTAGCAACGTACCCATGTTGTACATCTGACCGTGGCAGGCGCCCGAGTTGCCGCCTGAAAAGTTAATCTCTTCCATGATGACCGATGCTTCGGCCAGTCCTAGCCCAGAGCCACCATATTCTTCTGGGATTAATGCGGCAAGCCATCCGGCTTTGGTAACGGCATCCACAAAGGCCTCAGGGTAGCCGCGTGCATGATCCACTTTTTGCCAATAGCTGGAATCAAACTGGCTGCAGAGATCACGTAGTGCATCGCGAATATCTTGGTATTGATCGGCGGCTGGAATCGGGTAATTCATTGAGATCTTTCAGAACAAGGAATACGGCGTGCACAAGGCACAATAGACCCCTAGTTTAAGCAAAAATTCATTCTTTTGGACAATACACCGGCCATATTCGTTTTTTGTTCTATGGGGAAGATCTGAGAATAGATTTATGCTGTTGTATCAGAAATGAGATGAATAAAAGGGCATAGTAGATTGGAGCACTACCTCATTGAGTTTTTAGATTGGTTCGGAATGCCATCGGTTGGGCTGCCAGCGGTCTTTTTGGTCGCACTGATATCGGCAACCCTTCTGCCAATGGGCTCCGAACCGGTGCTATTTGCCTATGTCAGCGTCAACCCAAGCATGCTATGGCCTGCCATTGTGATTGCAACGGTCGGCAACACCATTGGCGGGATGGTGAACTGGTCCCTAGGTCTTGGAGCGCGTAACGCTTTCGAGGCCTATAAAGGGGCTACAGAGGGGCGCATGCAGCGCTGGCTGGTTAGCCTAGGGCCTAAGATGCTATTGCTGTCCTGGTTGCCTGGTATTGGTGACCCATTGTGTGCTTTGGCGGGCTGGTTACGCATGCCATGGATGGCTTGTTTGATTTACATGGCGATTGGTAAGTTTTTGCGCTACGTCACCTTTACGCTTGTTTTAGTCAGCATACCCAGCGAATTTTGGCACGCGATTGGCCGCTTTGTCGGTTTGGGTAGTTAGTCTTAGCTCGTCATTAGAGTCATTCGGATATCATTTGATGCAAATTGATGTTGAATGAATTCAGCTACCACCCCATTTCATTAGGAACCCTTGCCATGCCCACTTTAAACGGAAAAACAGCCCTCGTAACAGGATCAACCAGTGGCATTGGCCTTGCTATGGCAGTTGCTTTAGCAAAGCAGGGGGCCAACGTCATGATGAATGGCTTTGGTGAAAAAGATGCGGCCATTGCGAGTGTAAAAGCGTGCGGTGTTGAGGTTGATTACCACGGCGCTGATATGAGCAAGCCTGCTGAAATCGAGGCGATGATTGCAGCAACCGAGAAGCGCTTTGGCGCGATTGATATTTTGGTTAATAATGCTGGCATTCAGTACGTTGCCAATGTGGAAGATTTTCCGGAAGAGCGTTGGGATGCAGTAATTGCCATTAACCTCAGCTCCGCTTTTCATACTACCCGTTTTGCCTTGCCCGGCATGAAGCAGCGCAATTGGGGCCGCATCATTAATATCGCATCCGTTCATGGCTTGGTTGCATCGATGCAAAAAGCAGCCTACGTTGCCGCGAAACACGGAATTATTGGCTTGACCAAAGTGGTTGCGCTAGAGACTGCCAGAACTGGCGTCACGTGCAATGCAATTTGCCCAGGTTGGGTGTTAACACCCTTAGTTCAAAAACAGGTAGATGCCCGTGCTGAGCGGGAAGGGATCTCAAATGATGCTGCTAAATTAGCACTGGTTTCTGAGAAGCAACCTTCGGGTAAGTTCGTTACTCCCGAGCAACTTGCCGCTCTCGCTGTATTTTTGTGCGGTGATGCCGCATCCGAAGTGCGTGGTGCTGCTTGGAATATGGATGGTGGCTGGACGGCCGAGTAAGGCATCCAGCTCCACCAGAAGACGGTACTACGCTACGCAGCTATTGGCATTTTCTTTCACTGCTAAGCGATAGGCGTGCAGCAATGGTTCGGTATAGCCGTTTGGTTGCTCAAGGCCCTTAAAGATCAGATCACTTGCAGCTTGGTATGCATATGAATCTTTATAGTTTGGCATCATTGGCTTATAGAGGGGGTCGCCGGCATTTTGAGCATCCACAATCGAAGCCATTCGTTGCAACGCTTCCTCTACTTCCTTTTTGCTGACGAACTTGTGCAATAACCAGTTGGCAATGTGCTGACTAGAAATCCGCAAGGTTGCGCGATCTTCCATTAAACCGACGTTATAAATATCAGGCACCTTAGAGCAACCAACGCCTTGATCAACCCAGCGAACTACATAACCCAAAATACCTTGGCAATTATTGTTGAGGGCATCGCGAATCTCCTCTTTAGTCCAATCAGGATAAAGCGCAATGGGCACCGTTAATAGATCATCGGTTAAGGCCTCATACTCAGCTGCAATATCGTATCTCTCGATATCCTCTTGGATCTTTGCCACATCGATCTGGTGATAGTGCATTGCATGCAGAGTGGCAGCAGTAGGCGATGGCACCCAAGCGGTATTCGCTCCAGCTAGAGGGTGAGCCGCTTTTTGCTCAACCATTTCCTTCATAAGATCTGGCGCAGGCCACATACCTTTACCAATTTGTGCGCGACCACGTAGGCCACAATCCAAGCCAGCCAGCACATTACGACGTTCATACGCTCCAAACCATTTGGCAATCCTCATCCTACCTTTACGAACCATTGCGCCGCCATACATGCCGGTATGCATTTCATCACCAGTACGGTCTAAGAATCCGGTATTAATAAACGCAACGCGAGTACCCGCTGCAGCAATGGCAGCTTTCAGATTGACGCTCATACGGCGCTCTTCATCCATGATGCCTAATTTGACGGTGTTCTCGGGTAAACCAAGTAACTTCTCCACCCGACCAAAGAGCTCGCCAGCAAAGGCTACTTCTTCTGCGCTGTGCATTTTTGGCTTAACAATATAGACAGAGCCTTTACGCGTATTACCAATAGCCTGAGTCGCTGGGCGATTGATGTCATACAAAGCAATCAAAACAGTCACGACTGCATCTAAGATGCCTTCGTAAATTTCGTTGCCTTCGCCAGTAATAATGGCTGGGTTAGTCATCAAGTGACCAACGTTACGGAGAAACAAGAGTGATCGGCCATGCAAAGTAACAATGCCATCTTTAGCATTGACAGCACCAATACCTGCGATGTACTTACGATCTGGATTCAGGGAACGAGTAAACGTCTTGCCGCCTTTGCTGACTTCTTCAACCAGGGTTCCTTTGAGAATGCCCAACCAATTCTCATAAGCAAGCACTTTGTCATCACCATCCACAATGGCTACTGAGTCCTCTAGGTCCAGAATGGTTGAGAGCGCAGCCTCAAGCACCACATCATTGACTCCCGCTACATCAGCAGCGCCAATGGTTTTCGTCTTATCAATTTGGATATCAATATGAATACCATGATTACGCAATAAAACAGAGGAGGGTGCCAAGGCATCACCTTGGTAACCAACAAACTGTTTCTCATCAATCAAACCTGTTGTACTTCCGGCTTTTAATTTGACGGACAGCTTTTTATCTATAACGCTATATGCCACTACATCGCTATATAAAGCGCCAGCTAAAGGAGCGGATTCATCTAAAAACTGACGTGCATAAGCAACTACCTTAGCGCCGCGAATAGGATTGTAAGCACCATCCTTAGTGGCGCCATCTTCTTCAGAAATAACATCGGTGCCGTATAGAGCATCATACAAAGAGCCCCAACGCGCATTGGCAGCATTTAAGGCATAACGTGCATTGAGTATCGGAACAACCAACTGGGGGCCAGCTTGGAGAGCCAGTTCATCATCCACATTCTGAGTAGTGGACACAACGTTGGTAGGCACATCTTCGATGTAAGCAATGTCTTTCAAGTGCTTGCGATACGCAGGCATATCTTTGATTGGGCCCGGATTAGCTTTATGCCATTGATCCAAATCACGTTGGAGGCGATCACGCTTCGCTAGCAAAGCTGCGTTTTTGGGTGATAAGTCGTTCACGATCGCATCAAAACCCTTCCAAAAATCCGCACTTTTAACATTCAGCCCTGGCAGCACTTTGTCCTCAATAAAGCGGTAAAGGGGAGTGGCAACTTGGAGGCTATGGCATTGGGTGCGGGCGGTCATAATAGGGGCCTAAAAAGCGGTTTTTGAAGGGAAAGACAAAGCATTGCAGTGCAATATATTCTGCCATATTTTTGTAATAATTCGACAAAAGTTAGGGTATTAAATGCTCTTTTTAGCAAAAAAAGCGACATTTTAGATTGTAAACTGGTACTTACACCCAGATCTGCTTGGATTCAGGACCCTTTGAATATTTAAGAAGATCAAATCACAAAAACAAGGACACATTGCATGACAGGCATTCTCACTTCCCTTAGTCGCACCATTCTGGCTGGATTTGTGCTGCTGGCAGCCATTTTGCTCGTTTTCGCCAACCATGCCCAGATTGGCTCGCCGGAGTGGCTGCTCTTTTTGCTGCGCTGGTCGCATGTCCTATTCGGAGTGATGTGGCTCGGTTTGCTGTGGTACTTCAATGTGGTGCAAATTCCCTCGATGCCCTTGATTCCGGACGAGCAAAAGCCAGCAATTAGCAAGGTCATCGCACCGCGGGCCCTCCTGTGGTTTCGTTATGCCGCCCTTGGTACGGTAGTGACAGGCTTGTTGGTGGCGATTTTTGCTGGTTATGCGCATCAGGCGTTTACTCTGCAGCCCGCGTTTCGGGCGATTGGTTTGGGGATGTGGATTGCCTTATTTATGGCATTCAATGTCTGGTTTGTGATTTGGCCCAATCAAAAACGCGCTTTGGGGATCGTACCCGCCGAGCCGGCAGTCAAAGTAGCCTCAGCCCGCCGTGCGATGCTCGTATCGCGTTTAAATACGATTTTATCGATTCCGATGCTATATCTGATGAGCGCCCAATCCCATGGGGGCCTGTAGGCAAAAGGGGGAATAAATATGCAAAAAGTACTGCGCCCGCATAAAATAGCGACTGTTAGAAGGATGCGAGCCCAAAACCCCGCATGAACAAAAACCATTTCAATCAGGGAGACACGATGGAACATACATTACCGCAGTTGCCTTACGCGCTTGACGCCTTGGCCCCACACATTTCAAAAGAAACCATGGAGTTTCATTACGGTAAGCACCATCAGACCTACGTTACCAATTTAAATAACCTGATCAAGGGCACCGAATTTGAGAGCGCCAGCCTTGAAGACATCATCAAAAAATCTGCCGGCGGAGTATTTAACAACGCAGCTCAAGTTTGGAATCACACCTTTTATTGGATGGGTCTTAAGCCGAATGGCGGCGGCGCTCCTACTGGCGCACTCGCTGATGCGATTAATGCCAAATGGGGTTCGTTTGATAAGTTCAAAGAAGAATTTGCAAAGTGTGCCGTGGGTACCTTCGGTTCTGGCTGGGCATGGCTAGTTAAAAAGCCGGATGGTTCGCTTGATCTCGTATCCACCAGCAATGCCGCTACACCATTAACGACCGATGCAAAAGCCTTGGTAACCTGCGATGTATGGGAGCATGCGTATTACATTGATTACCGCAATGCGCGCCCTAAGTACCTTGAGGCATTTTGGAATTTAGTGAACTGGGATTTTGCAGCAAAGAACTTTGCTTAATTCCTGATTTACCGCTGCGCCACTCAAGTCACCTGCGGGTGACTTTTTTTATGGCTTCTGTGCCGTCAATGAGACTGTATGCGGTGGCGTCAGAGCCATTACCCTGATTGGTGCTCATGCCAATACAGGGGGCAGTAACTTAACCAGTGCGGCGCGTTCTGCGGTAGCAGAGCCGAGTAAGGCAAAACCCAGCAACTGACCATCGTTCGATTCAAAGCGACACAGCATGCCTCCCTCGACTTCCGTACTATTCCATTCGCCTTCTGCTCCTTTTGCTGGGGGCGAGACCACGATAGGGTAGGCGGGAGTTTTAACCATCACGGGCATGGCTGGGTATTGCAATGATGCAGCTTGCCCAAGCAGTATTGGCGCTAAGGCTCGGGCTGATTGCATGATGGGCATTACGTAGGGCAAAACCAGGCCTTCGGTCTCAGCGCAGTCGCCAATCGCATAAATCGAATCCAGATTGGTTTGTAATTGGCGATTGACCTCAATGCCCATTCCGGTTGTAATGCCTGCGTCGCGAGCCAATTGAATACGGGGCTGTAAACCAACCGCAGAAAGCACGGCGTCCGCTTCAATCGTGTCACCATTGCTTAGGGTGATACGTATCGCATCACCGTGCGCATCAATCGAATATGCGGTACTGCCAAAGTGCCAGCGTACACCCGCTGCACTGAGTTTTTCCTCTAATGCTGCCGCTGCGACCTCGGGCAAGAGACGACCTAAGGCATGCGCTGCTAAATCAATGACGTCTACTGAATAGCCGCCAAGCGTGAGGTCATTGGCAAACTCGCAACCAATGAGGCCGGCACCCAGAATCGCTACCCGCTTGCGACCATCAATGGCCTCACGAAATCGCGCATAGTCTTCCAAGTCATTCACCGTCATGACTGCATCAGCAGCTGTGCCTTCCAGCTGCAGTTGAATTTGATCGGCGCCCAAAGCCAATACCAGTTTGCTATAGCCTACTTCGCCGTTGCTGGTATGGAGTAGCCGAGCCTGTGCATCAATTGAATGCACATCGGTGTTGCCCAATACCGTTAAATTGAGCTGGGTCGCCATGGCCTCACTGCTTGAGCTGATGAGCTGCTCTGCTAATTTGCTATTTGCAAATGCAGTCGACAGCATCGGCTTGGAATAAAAGTAGCCGGGCTCGCGGGTGATGAGCGTAATCGGCACATCCTTATCCATCTTACGTAATTCACGAATGACGGTATAGCCAGCTAATCCGCTGCCAATAATGACAATCGGCTGAGATTGGTCTTGGTGTTCGCTCAAAGCGATGCTCCTTTAATCGATATCATGCTGGCGGACTTCAAAAGAAGTGCGTTTTAAATTTGCACCATTTCAAAATCGGATTTGGATACGCCGCAATCAGGGCATTCCCAGTTCGCTGGAACATCGGCCCACACGGTACCTGGCGCAATTCCATCCTCTGGAAGGCCTTTGGCTTCATCGTAAATAAATCCACACACAATGCATTGCCACGTTTTCATATTCACACCTTATTTAAGCCAGAAAAGCCATTCAGGCATACAGAATACATGGCTAAAAGAGGATACCGTTAAATACTGGTCTTTGCTGCAGTATGCAGACAAGCACCATTCTTGTTACGATCAGTTTTGTTTGGTTTATTCACCTATACAAAGGAAGCGCAGATGTCGACCCACTTAGAACTTCTTAGCCCAGTTTCGCTTGGGTCCCTGGCGCTCAAGAATCGCTGGGTGATGGCGCCACTGACACACATGCTCGCCACCGATGGCGAAGTACCGATTGCCCTAGCTTATAACTAAGGTATTTCGACAGGACGAATGCTACTTGGATAAAAATCATGGGTATGCGTAAGAAGGGGGATCTGCCGAGTAAAGACTGCGTTTGCTGTGGCAGGCCTTTTAATTGGCGAAAAAAGTGGGAAAAGGTTTGGGATGATGTGAAGTACTGTTCTGATCGTTGCCGGCAAAGCAAGCAAGCAGTCAAGAAACTGCCATCCATTTAATTACCTAGAGTTGGCAGCGAGCTTGTTTCGGTATAGAGTAGTTAATGAAGAAGTACATATATGCATACCGTTGAAAGGACTGTAATGAACCAAAAAGACATTCAAGAGTGGCAGCAAAAGAAAGCAAAAGAGCTGTTTACGCTGTCGTATAAATTGCTTGATACCGCAAAGCAACTGAGCGAGCACCATGCCAATGAGCTTAAGCACAATATGGACCATGCTTTGCGTTTTGCTAAAACAGCAGCCAAAAACGACCTTGAGAGTTTGAAGCTCCTACAGGAAGAGGCAACCCAAGCTGCTGCTGATCGCATGCATACGTATCATAAAAAAGTAAAGGGCATGCTGCGCGAGATGGGTGATGATGCTGCAGATGAGGCAGAAAAATACTTAGAGAAGGCGCGTGAATCCCTTTCTGGATGGCTTGAAGACCTCGAGAAAAAAATGCCCGCCGGCGGTGAGCATTTAGCCAAAGTGGCGCGTGACTTGTCGCGTGCTGGCGAAAAGGCATTCAAGGAAGGACGTCGTGTTATCAATGAGGCAGCTGAGGCTGCTGAAAAAAATATCACCAGCTTATCCAGTCGTAGTAGTACTAGCAGCTCGAAGTCTTTTGCACCCAAAAAGGCCACGGCTAAAAAAGCGTCAGCAAAACGAGCTGCGGTAAAAAAACCTGCTTCTAAAAGAGCTGCTAAAAAGAAAGCATAACTTTTCTAGTCTTTCTTTCTGATCTTTCATCAGCAATGCAATCGGCACCACCCTAAACTAAGGGTGGTGTTTTTCTTATAAAACCCAAAAATGGTGGGTGCCGTCTTTGGCAAGCTGGGCAACCAAACCGAACTCCCAGTCGAGGTAAGCCTGCATTACCTCTGGACCAACGTTTGTTCCTTCATATGGGCGTTTATAGCGGTCACGTGCAGGTGAGGCGAGGTGGGTTTCGCCTTTCTCCAATGGGTGGCCAGCCTTACTCCATTCCGCATTGCCGCCGTGCAATACAGATACCAACTTACCAGAGTAGGCTTTCATTTCCGCGGCAGCAAAAATGGCGAGTTCCGGTGGCGTGCTCGTGAGCACGTAATGCGCTGCGCTTGGAATTGATTTCGCTGCCTCAGTCAATTCTGAGCGGAGGGCAAACCATGCTCCTGGAATATGGCCGCGAACATAGAAGGCATGGGTACTGAAATCAATCACTAGCACTTCTTTGTTTGATGCTTGTAACTGCGCCAGTGTCGCTACATCGATGTAGTCTTCTTTTGGCATAGTGGGCAATGGATTTTTCCAAGTACCGCGCTCATTTAGATCATGTACCCCTAGGCCATCAACCACATAGACATCCCAAGCCATTTGGGCAAGCCATGAGGCGGCCATGTCAGCTCGAACACTACTAGGGTCAGCCAAAACAATGCGAGCACCCCGCACGGGAGAAACCATTTCAGTCTCTTGTACTAGCTGCCCGCCCGGAACAGAACGAAAGCCGGGAAGGTGTCCTGCTTCAAATTCCTCTGGGGTGCGGGTATCAAAAAAGTAGCTGGTGCGCTCACTCTGCTGCTGCCACTGCTTAACATCACTTAAATGTACGCGCTTGACTTTAGCTCGATCCGCGACCGAGCGCGAACGTTGTGCTGCCTCTGCTGCGGCTTCAGGTTCTACATCAGTAAAGCGCCGGGTTTGGCCGACATCTAATACTTGGCCAGCCAACTTCCAACCAATAGTGCCATTGCGCAAGGCATGAACTGGGTTTGGAATGCCCGCATTAATTAAGGATTGTGTTCCTAAAATACTGCGTGTTCTGCCGGCGCAATTCACAATAATTTGGGTTGTGGGATTGGGCGCGATTTCCTTTACGCGCAATACGAGCTCGGCGCCAGGAACATTAATCCCAGTAGGAATACTCATGGTGTTGTATTCATCAAAGCGGCGCACATCCAGCACCACCATGTCTTCGTTGGCATCGATACGCTGCTTTACCTCTTCCGCCGAGAACGATGGCGTATGGCGCTTGGATTCTACGAGCTCACCAAAGGACTTGCTAGGCACATTGACGTCCCGAAACAATTCGCCGCCCGCGGCATCCCATGCTCGAATACCACCTTCGAAAATCGAAACGTTGCTATAACCTAATCCAATCAGGCGTTGTGCAGCCAGCTCGGCAAAACCCTCGCCCTCATCAATGGTCACAATCGGCACATCACGTCTGGGGAGCTTTGCATAGGCGTCAAATTCGATTCGTGAGAGAGGAAAGTTAGCGGCAAACAGGGGATGCTCTTCTGCATGAGGGCCCTCTTCACGCACGTCTAAGAATGCAATTTCATGACGCTGTAGAAGTGCATTACGTACGTAATCATAATTTTTAAACGGATTAGTTTGATTGCTTGCAGTCATATTTTTTTTATCCTTTTAATTCATTTTAGCAATAGCACAATACCGGTTCTTAGCGGCCATCCACCTCAGTTGATTTGGCTAAGATGATTTTATCCGTTGGATCATTTTTGACCAATAGCCACATGGCAGCCATGACGATGACCATGCCGCCAATCTGCAGCAAGCTGATCGTTTCGGAGAGCACTAGCCAGCCCATAAAAATGGTGGCGATCGGTCCAACAATCCCAGCTTGCGCCACCAAAGGTGAGCCAAGGCGATTAATGGCAACGACGATCATCGTCATTGGGATGACGGTGCAGATGCTGGCATTAATCAAGCTCAGCCCATAAATCTCTGGAGTTTGGGTAAAAATGCTGCTCGGACTGTAAAGCAGAATTTGGATGACGCTACACACAGCTGAAGCAGAGCTGGCAAATACAACTAAGCGAACACTGCCAATCCGCCGTACCATCTCGCCAGAGCCAATCATATAGGCTGCATAAGCACAGGCGCTGGCAAAAACCAGGACCATTCCAAGCCAAGCCTCACCACCAAGGATGGCGACATCCTGAATAAAAACCAATGTGACACCTAGGTAGCCGGTGATCAGTGCCAGCCACTGAATTCGGGAGATCTGCTTTTTGAATACAAAAAAAGAAATCAATAAAACGAGAGTGGGAGTGAGGTACAAAATAATGCGCTCAAGCCCAACGGAAATGTATTGCAGCCCCAAAAAATCAAGGTAACTGGACAAGAAGTAGCCTAAAAATCCGAGACCACATACTTTGAGCGTATCTAGTCTAGATATTGGAGTCATTGGCTTGCTGCGCGCTTGCCAATAGTACAGCGACCAAAATAGGGGCAGGGCAAAAATCATACGTAATGCCAGTAGGGTCTCTGGGTCTGTTCCATAGGAATAGGCCAGCTTGATTAAGACGCCTTTACCAGAAAAAAGGATCGACCCCATTCCGGCCATAAGGATGCCGGTGAGGTAAAGTCGCCGCTGTTCTGTGCTAGAAAAAAAAGACATGCCGCTTTTATAGCAGGTCGTTGAGTACCTGTCTTATTTCGAGGATTAATTCGCTTGGGGTCATGCCAATCGGCCCACCCAATTGGGCAAGCAATCGATCGGCCGCAAGGGCATGCACTTCAACGCCAAGGCAAGCTGCCTCCCAGGGGGTGAGCTTCTTATCCATGCCTTGGGCTAGCAAGGAAGCAATCAGTCCGGTTAAAACGTCGCCCGTACCGCCCACTGCCAAGCCCGGATTGCCGCGATTGCATACTCGCGTTGCCTCAGTAGGCGAACCAAGTAGGGTGTGCTGGCCTTTTAGAATCACAATGTGTTTGCTCCAGGCCACCAGTGCGCTCAGACTGCCTGCGCGATTGGCCTGAATTTCCGCACTGCTGCTGTGAAGTAAGCGCGCCGCCTCACCGGGGTGGGGTGTCAGGATGCAGGGTAACTTGCAGTTCTGAAGCGCCGTAGCTAAAGTTTCATCGCCAGCAATTAAGTTGAGCGCATCCGCATCAAAGACGATTGCATCCAGCGAAGACAGGGCTGAATAGTCGATCAGAACTGCGCTTAGCCATGCTTTTGCTAGTGGCGTAGAACCCAGTCCAGGACCAATGGCAATCACATTGGGCTGGATGCGTTGCAGATGTAGGGTGGGGTCATGTGCGAAATTGCTTATGTGCGCACTCTCAATCATTAGCTCAGGTTGACCTGCCAAGGCGTGCGCCGAATGCGCATCGAGCATACATAGCATGGTGTAACCCGCACCACTGTGCAAGACTGATTTTGCTGTGAGCAGGAGAGCGCCAGCCATGCCAACTGATCCGCCAATGCACAGCACTTTTCCAGAGTGGGCTTTATTGGTATCTGGGAGTCGCTGCATTTTTTTGGCTAAGGCCAATGCGTCGATCGGTATTGGGGTGGTATTTAGAGACTGCATCCAGTTCAATCAGCCTATTGCTTTAGCGTCTGTAAATGGTTCAGTGTATTCTGAAAGAGGGTGATGGTAAACGTGGCATCGCTTTAATCTGACTACAATGGGTTTATTCCAACTGCATTGGATTGGTTATGGGCAATACGCTCCGCCGCAATACCCCAGTTAGCATTACTGACTTAGCAAAGCTTTCCGAGCCAAGCGCTTTTGCGCCAGGCTCGAGTCAGGCGCACGACTCATACAAATTCGCATACGACGACGATGCTTTCTTGTCTCGCCGCGAAACCTTAGGTATCCGTTTTGAGCTCGAGCTATTGAAGCCCGATTTATTACTGCGCGAAATGGGCATCGAGAACACCGTTGTAGTTTTTGGTTCAACCCGCTTTTATAGTCCAGAGCGCGCCGCAGAAATGCTTCAGCACGCCACAACACCAAGCGAAAAACGTGCCGCCGAAAAAGCCCAGACGGGCATTCATTTTTATGAATCAGCCAGGCGCTTTGGCGGACTGGTGGCGCAATATAATTTAAAGCAAGAGGCCAATCCCGATAAGCTAGTAATTTGCACTGGCGGCGGGTCCGGCATCATGGAGGCGGCAAATCGCGGTGCTTTTGAGATGGGCGACCTATCCATTGGTTTTAATATCAGCCTGTCACGCGAACAAACCCCCAATCCCTACTTAATTCCGGGCCTGAGCATACGCTTTCATTACTTTGCCTTGCGCAAAATGCATTTCATGATTCGGGCTCGGAGCATTATCGTGTATCCCGGCGGCTTTGGTTCTTTGGATGAATTATTTGAAGTCATCACGCTCATGCAAACCAATAAGGTGGAGCGCTTTCCAATTATATTGGTGTGCAAGTCATTTTGGGATGAGGTGTTGGGATTTCAAAAGCTAATTAATTATGGTGTGATTGATGCGGCAGATATGCAGTTAATTCATTTTGTTGATAGTGCCCAAGATGCTTGGGACTACATCGCACACTGGTACGAACTCAATTGAGTATGAATGCCCCATGGGATGCCATTGTTGTCGGAGGGGGTGCAGCAGGGCTCTTTTGCGCCGGCATTGCTGGTCAGCTGGGTAAAAAAGTATTGGTCTTAGACCATGCTGCTGTGCTTGGCGAAAAGATTCGGATTAGCGGCGGGGGCCGTTGCAATTTCGCTAATATCAATAG
>CAWUTW010000059.1:0-2941 GCA_963925585.1 uncultured Polynucleobacter sp.
AGCCACGTTCTGCGACCCAAACTCGGCATTTGGCTTTTGCTCTTTGCGCTGGGGTGCATTGCAGGATCGTTTATCTTAGAGTTGATGATGGCGCCTTTATTTCCTTAAACCACAATATTAACTAAGCGGCCCGGAACCACAATCACTTTTTTGGGTGATCCGCCATTTAGGGCCTTCAGCGCAATATCACTTTGCAAAGCGGCTACTTCAATCGCTTCTTTGCTTGCATCAGCGGCTACTGTAATTGCGCCGCGCAGTTTGCCGTTGACCTGCAATACCAATTCTATTTCGGTTTGAATCAAGGCCGCTTCATCGACTATCGGCCAAGGCGCATCCAAAATCAGTCCATCCTGATTGCTATAGCTCATCTCGATCCACAATCGGTGCGTGAGGTGCGGCACTACCGGGTAGAGCATACGCAGCAAAATGCCGATGCATTCACGCAAGACCGCTGAACGAACCGCTTGACCGTCATCCTTGCCTTCACCCAACTTAACTGGCTCTAAGGTATTGAGCATTTTCATGGCAGCCGAAACAACGGTGTTGTACTGGCGGCGCTGATAATCAAAATTGGCTTGCTTCAGTATTGTATGAACTTCACGGCGCAGGGTTTGCTCCGCCTCATTGAGGTCACTTGGCAAAGTAGCTTCGCTGCATAAGCGAATTGCAGCAGCCTGACTCATCGAGTAAGACCACACCCGACGCAGAAAGCGCGAAGCGCCTTCAACCCCAGCGCCAGACCACTCGAGCTGCTGCTCGGGTGGCGCCGCAAACATCGTAAAGAGCCTGGCGGTATCAGCGCCGTATTGGTCAATCAGCGCTTGCGGATCAACGCCGTTGTTTTTGCTCTTTGACATTTTTTCCACACCACCAATTGTGATGGCGTTGCCGCTGAGTTCAATCCCACTGTCTGCCTTGAGTTTGGCGCCGGTTGGTCTGCCTTTATCGTCCAGGCTTAATTCCACATCAAGGGGATTGAGCCAGGTCTTTTTACCGCTGGCATCTTCGCTGAAATACGTCTCATTGAGAACCATGCCCTGCGTCAGTAAATTCGCAAAAGGCTCATCAAAGGTAATTAAGTCGAGGTCACGCATCACCTTGGTCCAAAAGCGCGCATAGAGTAAATGCAAAATCGCATGCTCAATACCGCCAATGTATTGATCCATTGGCATCCAGTATTGATTGCGCTGATCGACCATGGTCTTGGCATCTGCCCCGGTGTAGCGCATGAAGTACCACGAGGAATCCACAAAGGTGTCCATGGTATCCGTCTCGCGCCGTGCTGGTTTGCCGCACTTCGGGCATGCCACATTTAAAAAGTCCGCGCGCTTATTGAGGGGATTGCCACTGCCGTCGGGAACACAATCTTCTGGCAATACGACCGGTAGATCTTTTTCGGGAACCGGTACTGCGCCGCACCCGGGATTTGCCTCATCGCCACAATGAATAATCGGAATGGGCGTACCCCAATAGCGCTGCCGTGAGATGCCCCAATCGCGCAAGCGGTAAGTTGTTTTGATTTCGCCAACGCCAAGCGCCGCTAAATCAGCGGCAACCGCAGTCACCGCATCGCTTACCGAGAGGCCATCGTATTTGCCACTATTAATGCACTGCGCCTGTTCTTTTTGGGCATACCAGGCATCCCAATGGGTGGGGTTGAACATCGGCGACTCGCCGGCGATTGCAATGACTTGCTTAATCGGCAAATGATATTTGAGGGCAAACGCAAAGTCACGCTCGTCGTGGGCAGGTACGCCCATCACCGCGCCATCGCCATAGCTCATCAACACATAGTTTCCAACCCACAATGGAACGGGCTCTTTACTCAATGGATGAGTAACGTATAGGCCCGTGAACATCCCTTCTTTTTCTTGCGTAGCGAGGTCTGCCTCAATCACGCTACCGGTCTTGCATTTTTCGATAAAGCTAGCCAGCGCCGGATCAGTACGCGCAGCCTCGGTGGCCAGAGGATGCTCTGCAGCTACTGCGCAAAAGGTCACACCCATGATGGTGTCAGCACGCGTAGTAAACACGTACATCTTGCCATCCTGAATCAGTTCACCAGCGCTATTTTTAATCGCATGGTCAAAGGCAAAGCGAACGCCGCGGCTTTTGCCAATCCAGTTTTGCTGCATGGTCTTGACGCGCTCGGGCCAGCCTAAATCATCCAGGCCAGTAAGCAGTTGCTCTGCGTAGGCAGTAATGTTCAAGTAGTAACCGGGGATCTCGCGCTTCTCGACTAAAGCGCCCGAACGCCAACCGCGGCCTTCAATCACTTGTTCATTCGCCAATACCGTTTGATCGACTGGATCCCAATTGACCACCTGGGTTTTGCGGTATGCAACGCCCTTTTCCAGCATCTTTAAAAAGAACCACTGGTTCCAGCGATAGTAGTCCGGTTTGCAGGTGGCAATTTCGCGAGACCAATCAATCGCTAGGCCCATGGCGGCCATTTGCTTTTTCATGTACGCAATGTTTTGGTAGGTCCACTCTGCTGGAGGTACTTTGTTCTGGATTGCAGCGTTTTCAGCAGGCATACCAAACGCATCCCAACCCATTGGCATCAATACGTTATAGCCCTGCATACGCAATTGGCGTGCCATCACATCGTTGATGGTGTAGTTGCGCACATGGCCCATGTGCAATTTGCCCGATGGATAAGGCAGCATCGAGCAGGCGTAATACTTGGGCTTGGGTTTGCCTGCCGCGTTGACCGCATCTTCGGTGACGCGATATACGTCTTTGCTATTCCAATCCGCTTGGACTGCCGCTTCAATGCTGCGGTAGTCATATTCCATACTCATCGTCTAAGGCTCTTTTCGCTGTAATGGCTTGATGTTGTCTTTGTATTTTTTTTAAATGCTTATGAACTCAAACCGAGAACATCTTGCATATCAAATAGGCCGGATGTTTTTTTCTCTAAAAAGCGTGCCGCCCGAAT
>CAWUTW010000060.1:0-4097 GCA_963925585.1 uncultured Polynucleobacter sp.
AACTCAAGGCCGGCGATGCAGTGAACTTAGAGGTGGATTTGATTGCGCGCTACGTGGCGCGTTTGATGGATTTTCAGGCTAGATGAAAATTTCTATGAAATTAATGTAATTAATTTTGCTAATATATCATCCATTACTTCAGCCGAAACGCGCTCCAGCTTTTTTGCCTTTCGCGCACCCAAGTCAAGGGCCCTTGGTTGATCGCATCGTACGACACCCATTGTTTTGGATCCAATTAACTCAACCGTAAAGCCACTTAATCTAGCAAAATTTCCGCCGGACGTTATGGGTACTACGATTGGCGCCTTCGTTAACTTATTAAATGCGTCAGGCGAAACGACCAACACAGGCCGCATGCCTCTTTGCTCATGCCCTGCTGTGGGATCTAGTGAGACTAGATAAACATCACCCCGCTTCATTACAGAATCTCGTTACCAACAGGGCTAGAGTTAAGCCATAACTTATCTTCTTTAGGCATTTTTGCTTTGGGATCACATTTTGCTAATAATTTCGCCAAAGTGTATTTTGGTTTCGTGATGGGCTTTACGATTAGCCGTCCCTCGCGTAGGGCCACATCTACGATTGATCCTGAACAAACTTTAAGTTCCTCTAAAAATGCAGGGGAGACGGCTAGCATTACTGACCCACCCACTTTTCTTAAACTTGTTTGCATGCTGACCTCCAATTTTGTTATATATAAATATAACATAGAGTCAATACAATATCAAGGAAAACCCACCGCCTCCTTTAAAAATCAAACCTAAGCTGGAATGTTGATTTAGTCGATTTTGTGGATTTAATTTTTTGCATTTAATTGCTGCGTAATCACCTATACCGCATGCGGTGATCAAGTTACGCAGACTTGGCGTAGTGCGTTGGATCAGCAACACCAGCCTGAATAAAGCCGGCTTGACGCAGCTTGCAGGATTCACACTCACCACAGGCTTGCCCCTGGACATCCGCCTGATAGCACGACACGGTTTGACCGTAATCAAGCCCAAGCGCCATACCCAAATGAATGATTTCTGCTTTGCTCATGGCGATGATGGGGGCATGTACTCGAAAGCGCGCAGCGTCGTCACTAGCCTCAACCCCTACTTTGGTAGCGAGGTTTGCCATGCGCTCAAAAGAGGCAACGTATTCAGGGCGGCAGTCAGGATAGCCTGAGTAATCGACTGCATTGGCGCCATAAAAAATATCAGAGCCCCCTAAAGCCTCTGCCCAGCCTAATGCGAGTGAGAGCATGATGGTGTTGCGGGCCGGGACATAGGTAATCGGAATATCGGAGTCTGGATTAACGATGGCGTTCGACGTTGTCGGCACTGCCAGACTGGAGTCGGTTAAAGCTGAGCCGCCAAAGCGCGTGAGCGCCAAATCAATCACCTCATGCCGCACTACACCAATGGATTTGGCAATCCGTTCTGCTGCAATTAATTCAGAGGAGTGGCGCTGACCATAACGAATGGAGAGGGCATAGGGCGCGTAACCCAAGTGCTTTGCCAGCACCAAAATCGTGGTTGAATCCAGTCCACCGGAAAATAAAATGACTGCTGGGGCTCTGGAGGCACGAGGTGCAAACGCCGAAAAAGCAGAGAGCGGATTGATGCTGGTCATACTGCGCTTAAAAAACGATTTACTTCGTACGCGGTAGCATCTGACGAGCTTCTACCGCCACCTCAGTGTCGGGATAGCTTGCAATCAGGTCACCATAGGTTTTGCGCGCAGCCGTTTTATTGCCACTCTCGAGTTGGCAATTGCCAAGCGTCAGCATCGCTGCTGGAATGCGTGGGTGCTTGGGGTAAGTCTTGATGAGGGTCTGCAATTGAGTGATAGCGCCGGGATACTCTTTTAAAGCGTACTTGGTATTGGCCAACCAGTAGAGCGCTAAGGGCAAGTAAGGGCTGGCATTGTATTTGCGCACAAAACCAGTAAAGCCAGCATCGGCTTTTTTGAGTTGACCTGCCTGAAACGCGGCTAAAGCCTCATCGTAAGCCGCTTTTTCTTCGGGCTGGGTTGTGCCAGTAACACCTTCAATTTTAAGAGTGCGGGGTTCAAGCTTACTGAGGCGCACATCTAAATCTCGGTAGTTGGTTTTTTGGCTTGCAATGAGTCCTTCACCCTGCCGCTGAAGACCCTCAATCTGACCGCGTAATTGGGCATTCTCTAACTTGAGGCGCTCAATTTGACCTTGCAGCTCTAATTGAGTGCTCGCCAAAGTCTTACGCAAATCCAAAATGGCTTTGCGCGCCTCATCATCCGAAAGAATCGCTGACGCAGGTGTGGGTAGAATAAAAACAACAACAAGGGCGCCAGTTGCTAGCGCCCTTGTAAAGGTGACATTCCATGTCATTGTGGGAATTCCAAATTACTTGGGCACGTAAACAATGTCAGCGCGGCGATTTTCTGTGTACGCTGCCTCAGTGCTACCTTCTGCTTTGGGTTTTTCTTTACCAAAACTGACGGCTTCTATTTGTGCATCGGAGACGCCCATTAAAGCCAGCGACTTGCGTACCGCGTCAGAACGGCGTTGACCCAGCGCCAAGTTGTACTCGGTTGTACCGCGATCATCAGTATTGCCTTGAATGATGATTTTTTGCACTGTATTTTGCTTCAGAAAACTTGCATGGGCGGACAACATTTTTTGATATTTGCCATCTACAGTGAACTCATCAAAACCAAAGTACACGCTACGCTCAAATAGAGGGCTTTTGGGATCGTTCCAGGGCTGAGAGCCAAATGCACCCGCTCCACCACTGCCATTAGTGCTATTGACGTCATCTAACTTCACACCCGAAGAGCAAGCGCTTAAGAGGGCAACGAAGCCTAAGATGGCGAATCCAGCTGAACGCCGAGCTATAGAAATCATGGTTGTAGTCCTTTTCATATGGGTAGTAGGCATTTATAACAATGCCGCTATGCTTCTATTATGCCCTCTCGCCCCTGAATTAGAAAGGGATCACTAATCCATGAAGGGCCCCCAGGAAGGCTGTCTGACGTCCGATCCTGGAATGCTCAAGACTTGTTTTGATTGACCATCGACTGAAACGGCAGCCAGCACCCGCTTACCGCCCACCCGGGTGGAGTACAGAATGTAGCGGCCGTTGGCGGCAAAGGAGGGGGATTCATCGTGGGCGGTATCCGTTAGAGCGCGGACCTCTCCTGTTGCTAAGTTAAGGGTGTGCACCCGAAAGCCGCCGCCTACGTTGGCGATGTAAGCCATTAGTTTGCCGTCCGGCGATATCCGGGGTGAGGTTGCAAAAGATTGCTTAAAGGTCACCCGTTTAGCGCCTTCAACCCGCTCACCATCCGCACTCATTCGGTAGATTTGGGGATTACCGCCGCGGTCGCTGGTGAAATAAATCGAGCGGCCATCGGGGGAGTACTGTGGCTCGGTATCGATCGTGTTGCCTTGGGTGAGGCGACGTAAATTTGTGCCATCGGCGCTCATAGCGTAAATCTGCGTATTGCCATCGCGTGACAATGCTAATGCCACCGTCTGACCATTGGGTGACCATGCGGGGGCACTGTTATTGCCTTTTTGATTGGAGAGCGATATACGGCGACCGGTTGCGAGCTCATGCACATACACAACCGGTTTGCGATCTTCGAAGGAAACATACGCTACCTTTTTGCCATCAGGAGACCACGATGGGGAAATAATCGGTTCAGCACTATTAAGGGCATTGCGAATATTTTGACCATCGGCATCGGATATCACCAGGCGATAGCGATTACCTTCTTTGATCACATAGGATAGGCGGGTCGAAAAGATGCCGCGCTCACCCAGTAATTTAAATATGATGTCATCGGAAATCTTGTGCGCGGCTTGGCGCAGATTATCACTGCTGGCCGTGATCAAGAGGCCATCTAAGCTCTGCTGCTTGCGAATATCAAACAGCTTGTAGCGGATTTCAAACTGGCTGGGACCGGTTTGTTTCACTGAACCCACAACCAAAGCATCAGCACCGCGGGCTGACCATGCATTGTAGTTTGGTGTGCCTTCATCACTCTCGCTGGCATTGCCACTCTCGGTATTTTTAAAGTAGCCGCTGCGCGCTAAGTTTTGACGAATGATTTCCGTCACGCCAACGGGCAAT